>JBAXBT010000332.1:0-1511 GCA_037141875.1 Candidatus Riflemargulisbacteria bacterium | reverse complement strand
TTTTCTAAAAAATATAGTTCCAAAAAAATATCAGCTTATGATGTTGATGTTAAGACACTTGTTTTAGGTTGTAAGAAGTATAAGATTGGCAAAGAAAATTCAAATCAAAATATTCTTAATAAAAAACGAATAATAATATTGGCAGTCAAACCACAAAATCTTTCCGAAGTTTTGGAATCGCTTAAAACTAACATAACTTCAAATCATTTGATAATCACTATAGTTGCAGGAGTTTCAATAAATAAAATACAGCAACTTTTAGGAATTAAATGTTCTGTCGTCAGAGTCATGCCAAATACACCAGCATTAATTGGTGAAGGGGCTGCTGGTTATGCTTTTAGCAGAGAAGTAAAAGCCAAGGATAAAATATTAACACAGAATATATTAGCTACAATCTGTAAAATCATGATTAATGTTCCTGAAAGTGAAATAAATAAAGTTACAGCTTTGAGTGGAAGCGGACCAGCATATGTGTTTTATTTTGCAGAAGCAATGCTTGAGGCGGCAAGACAAATGAAGTTTGACTTAAAAGAAGCAAAAAAACTTATAGCACAGACATTTATTGGTTCTGCTATGTTGTTAATAAAAAGTGAAGAAGGACCTGAGGTTTTAAGACGAAATGTAACATCAAAAGGTGGCACTACTGAAAGCGCTATAACGACAATGGAAGCTAAGGCTGTTAAAGATAGCTTTATCAAAGCAATAATTTTAGCAAAAGAGAGGGCAGACGAACTTGGCAAGTAATATACATATCATCATAGTAGATATCATAAATGGAATGGCTACAGTATATATGTTTCTTATACTAATTAGATCACTTATGACTTGGCTAAGGCAAGAAGTCATTGCTAAATTTTTTGGTTTTTTTGATGCCGTGGCGAAAGTCACGGATCCTGTTTTGAATTTAATAAGAAAATTTTTTCCTTCCTATATTGGAAGAGTTGACCTTTCCCCATTCATTGCTTTGTTGTTAGTTGAAATAATAAAATATGTGTTTATATATGGTCTTAACTTAATTTATAAATTATGATTAATTTAATTATAGAACACAATGGGGCAATAACTTTCAATGTGAAAGTATTGCCAAACTCATCGAAAACTGAAATTATAGGCACTAATGATGGTATATTAAAGATAAAATTAAATGCTCCTCCAGATAAAGGGAAGGCGAACAGAGAACTCGTTGAATTATTTAGTGAAACATTTAAAGTCAAAAGAAAAGCTGTAATTATTGTTAAGGGAGATAAGAGTCGAAATAAAAGTATTATGATAGATGGTATCACAAAAAAGAATTTTATAAATATATTAGGAGGTACAATTTGAAAGAGCTAAATAAGAAAATCATTTTATCGGTAGAAAAGATACAGCAGGAGGTCCCTGGTTTTATGCCAGAGATTGGAATTATTCTCGGAACAGGACTTGGGGCGCTTGCCAAGGAAATCAAAAACAAAAAATCAATCCCTTATGAAAAAATACCAAATTTTCCACTTTCTACAGTAGAATCTCATCAG
>JBAXBT010000331.1:0-1522 GCA_037141875.1 Candidatus Riflemargulisbacteria bacterium | reverse complement strand
AACTACTAGTAAGGTCTGTGTTTTTTTCATAATATAAACCAACGCCTGATGTTTTACTCCAATTACCAGCAATAGGAGAACCATTAACTAATTCAAAATTATCTATCACTGGAAATGGTAACTTTTTAGTAGGGTCCATGCCTATTAGATATTCTTGAAGATCAGTATATCCATCTCCATCTGTATCTTTTAAATCACCACTTGGATTTATATTAGCTACATTTGCAGAAAGTCCATACTGGATTTCCCACCAATTTGGTAGTCCATCACCATCTGTATCATCTGAAGTTGGCACTGTAGATAACGCAATCTCGTCTAACTTTACATTTATCAGACCATTCTGAGTTGCAGAAATGAATGAATATCCAACAAATGTAAGATTATTTAGATTTAACACATTGTTTCCACTTGCAATAGAGTTCTTCTTAACAAATCTATCAAGTACAAATGTATACCATTTCCAATCTGCGGTTATAAGTACTTGGGTAAAACTAAATGCATCGCCGTCTTTATCTTGGAATTGCATCTCTATCTTGTCTCCAACTTTGCCATTCCTATTATTAATAAGCATAGTAAGTGACTTATACACTGTAGGCATTGTATTGAGTGGATTATAGATATAAGAACCTACAAAACCTCCAAAATAGTTAGTTGCTATTCCTGTCACCATTAAAGATGTAGTAGGGAAGGTTGCTTGAGTATTTCTTGTTGCAGATATACCTTCAGCTAGCCATGTATACCCTACTCTTTCGAAATTATCAATAAGTGGGAAATGTGGTGTCCATTGAGTAGGATTGGTTCTAGCAGAATATTCCGTTAAATCACTCCATCCGTCACCATCTGTGTCCCCGGTATTAGCTACTAAAACATTAAGATTATAAGAAACTTCAAACCAATTAGGTATACCGTCACCATCTGTATCGCCAGTTATGTTAGAAGTTGATACATTTATATTATCTACGTATAACTTTACGTTTCCTGTAACTGTTGCAGATAATAACTCTATTCTAATAAACTGTGTTTTAGTAAATTCCTTGACCCCATTACCTGTAGAACCTGCTACAATTTGGAATCTGTCTAATAACATTCCAAGATACGTCCAGGTTCTTAAGTCTCCAATATATTGTTCAAATTGCCATACGTCGCCATCAGTTTCGACTATTTTAACTTTAATTCTGTCTCCTACCTGTCCATTAGCCTGAACAAGCATATTTAAAGTCTTATAGTCAGTGCTCCAATTTGCAACGTCAGATAAAACATCTTTCTGAAGTCCTCCGACATAGTAATTACTGGTAGCATTTCCACTAATTAACATAGAATTCTGATAATTCCATGAAACAGTAGCGTCTGTAGTATTTGCAACAGATGTAGTTAAAGTAGTCCCAGTATCTAATCTCCAAGAAGATATTCCATTTTCAAAATTATCTATTTCTGGAAATAGTAACTTTTTAGTAGGATCCATTCCTAATAGATATTCTTGAAGATCAGTATATCCATCTCCATCTGTATCTTTTAAATCACC
>JBAXBT010000330.1:0-1524 GCA_037141875.1 Candidatus Riflemargulisbacteria bacterium | reverse complement strand
AGGTGCAACCACCTACGTCTACGATGCTAACCAGCTTGACTCTGTTCGTCTTGAAAAACTTAAATCAACTTCAGCTCACGGCTCGTTACAAGTTGTTAGCGATACTGAATCACCAGACATCATGACCTATTTAAAAGCCAACATCCCAGGCCACGCTGCATCTATCGTGGGTGGCCACCAAATACATGGATACGTTGACGCATATGGTACGGTAATAGCTGATGCAGCAGAAATTGCAGCCTTAGATCTCTCTGCGATTACCTCTGGCGGAGCTACTCTTGATTTTAGTGACTTGGAATCATCTGTAAAAACACTTCTTAATGAAGCACGAAATAGTCACATTACCTCCACTACTGGTATTGCCGGAACATGTTTCGGCGACGGACTTGAATGGTTACCTGCCTCCAAAACGGAAGGAACAAAAACTGGATTAATGCTTACCGATGCTCTTACTGGTATTGTTACCTCAAAGGATATTGTAGTTACTGCTAATGGAACAGATCCTCTAACTTTTGATGTAAGTACAGCAATAGTAACACCAGCACATACGGCTACAGCCGCTGAAATTGCTGCAGCACTTTTAGAAACACCATCAAGAACAATTTTGCCTGGAGAAACAATACCAGCAGTAACACTGAGTGCATCTTCAAAAATCTCTGACTTAATAGATTGCTTTAATTCCTGGGCAAAGACAGCAACTGGGGCTAACTTAGATAAATTCTATATGGGACTCACTACTGCAGGCAAGTTATTTGTTACTTATGAAAATGGAGATTCAAAAAACCCCATAAAAGTTAAAGACAGTGATCCTTTAGTCCATACAGGTATTATAGACACTTTCTTTTCAGCCGGTAGTAACTGGGCTAATGAAACATCTTCTGCTATTGATTTCAGCAAAACATCAACAGTGGCCCATATTAATCATTCATTTATCCAATCAGTTACAGGCACAGCGGTGACACTCCCACTAACATTTACTTCAAGCGATGCTGCTATTAGTGGTATTGGTGGTGTAACTATAAGTCCAACTTCTGCAGGGTTTAAAACTGGACGATTTATCGTGCAAACAGTGGCGCCTACAACGCATCAAGCTTCCTCAACTGTTTATGATTCTCTAGGCAAAGAACACAACGTTACCCTTAATCTTACTAGAACCGCTCCAAACGAATGGGCATGGAAAGCTACAGGTGTTGGAGAAACTATCTCTGGAGAAGGAACCATTATATTTGACAACCAAGGTGTATTTTCAACGGTACCAGCAATCGAAAAAATTAGTATAGGTGCACAAGGGTCAGGAGCAAACGAACTAAGTATAACTCCTAATTTTTCTGGCGTTAGCCAATATGCTGATACCTCTACCATGGTTCACTCAAGTCAAGATGGATATCCAAACGGATCTTTATCTACCTACAGTATCACTTCTGACGATACCATCATCGGCATCTATTCCAATGGTCTTAACCAAAACATCGGTCAACTTGGAGTAGCAACCTTCAATAACCCAACAGGTCTATTAAAGGGCTC
>JBAXBT010000329.1:0-1525 GCA_037141875.1 Candidatus Riflemargulisbacteria bacterium | reverse complement strand
GACTTGGGTTTGACGTTAAAAATGATATCATTACGGTCCCTTCTTGGAGAGCTGCAGAAGTAAATAGAGAAGCTGATATTATTGAAGAAATAGGAAGAATATATGGATACAACAACATTGAATTAAAGCTACCAGCAATTACTAACTTTGAACAACCAACTGATTTATCATTCTTTGAAATTAATAAAAAAATAAGAGAATTCTTTACACTTAAAGGCAACTCAGAAATTGTTTCTTACTCTATGGTATCTCCTGACGAACATCCATCAACCATAAGTAAAAAACCTCTAGCAATGAAAAACCCACTTACCTCTTCAGAGTCAGTATTAAGAACCAACCTTTTTGTATCTTTAATAAAAAATTGTGATTACAACAATCGTCACCTAGTAAACGATTTAAATACCTTTGAAATAGGTAAAATATATTATTCAGAAAATGAACTAGTAAAAGAAGAGTTACATGCTGGAGCACTATTTTCTTCATCTCCAAACAAAGCTTCTACTACAAAAAATATTTCTAATTTTAGCTTCTTAGAATTAAAGGGAATATGTGAAGAAATTCTATCCTTCTTAGGAGTTAAACAACCAAAGTATTATGCAAATGACATCTATGATTTTCTGCACCCAGGTAAATCCGCAAAGGCAAGCATTGGTAAAGATGCATTAGCAGTATTTGGTGAAGTTCATCCAGATATTAATAAGCTCTATGGAATTAAAAACAAGCTATATTTTATTGAAATTATGCCTGAAATTATCAATAAATTTAAAAGTGATAAAAAGAAATATAAAAAGTTTTCGCTCTACCCTACAGTCAGAAGAGATCTTTCTTTCTGGATAGACAAAAATGTTGCTTATGAACAAATTGTTCAAACAATAAACAAAGCAAAATCAACATATTTAAAAGACATAATATTAGTAGATATTTATGATGGCAAAAAGTATGGTGACGATAAAATAAACTTCGCTGTTCAGCTTATCTTTCAAGACCCAGAAAAAACTCTTGAAGAAGATATCGTAAACCAAGAATTTAAAAAGATAGTAGAAAGCATTACAAAGCTAGATCTGATCTTCGGTTAGCATGTCTTTAACCCCAATGATGCAACAGTATCAAGAGATTAAGTCGAAATACGACGACTGTCTCTTATTGTTCCGTTTAGGCGACTTTTACGAAATGTTTTTTGAAGATTCTTATAAAGCATCTCGTGTATTAGGTCTAACCCTGACAGCAAGAGGTAAAGATCAATACGATAACAAAATACCAATGTGCGGGATACCTTATCATGCTCTTAATAACTACCTACCAAAACTACTTAAAAATAATATCAAAGTAGCTATCTGTGAACAAACAGAAGATGCTTCTGAAAGCAAAGGCATCACTAAAAGAGAAGTTGTGGAAGTAATCAGTCCAGGCACAATTATTGAAGAAACCTTACTAAACTCTACTGACAATAACTACTTAGCATCAATAGATATAAACACGATTAAGTCGACATATAGTGTTTCTTATTGTGATGTGTCCACCGGAG
>JBAXBT010000328.1:0-1531 GCA_037141875.1 Candidatus Riflemargulisbacteria bacterium | reverse complement strand
TAAAGTAAACATCACGACTAATGGTACATTGCTTGAAAAAACATATGCCATTTTAGGCAAACCAGCATTAAGACAGGTAAATATATCTCTGCATAGCGAGCATAATTCTGATAATTATTTAGCAAAGATTTTTGATTTTATTGATAAAGCAAAAACTCAGACTCTGATTTGTCTTCGTTTGTGGAACTTGAGTGAAGGTAGCGGGAATAAAGAAAATGAGGAAATAATAAATAAGATAAAGGCAAAGTATTCGCCAAAGGTAGTGGTGGAAGACAAACCAAGGCATGTTAGAGGCATTAAAATCGCTGAAAATATTTTCATAAACCAGTCAACTGTTTTTGACTGGCCTGATTTGACAAAGGCAGATATTGGGGATAATGGTTTTTGTTATGGCTTAAGGGAACAAATAGCCATACTCGTTGACGGCACTGTAGTGCCTTGTTGCTTGGATAAAGATGGTGATTTAAATCTGGGCAATATACAAACGGACTCATTGGAAAACATAATTAATGGTAGTAGGGCAAAGGCGATATATGACGGCTTTTCCAGGAAAAAGGTTGTAGAGCCATTGTGTAAAAAATGCGGATATAGGACAAGGTTTTAATAACTTAGGAGCGAAATGTGAAAATACTATTTTTTAGACTTGGGGCGATAGGCGACACACTGCTTACTACACCTGCTGTTAGAAAAGCAAGGGCCCTTTTCCCTGAGGCAGAGATTCATTATATGGCAGGGGAAGCCGCTGCTGAAATACTTGAAAATAATACTGATATCAATAAGGTGATTGTGTTAAAACTTGCTAAACATTTCTTGCCGAGAGAGTTCGGAATATTTTTTATAATGCCTTTTTTGATAAAACAGTTTAGTAAAGAAAAATATGATTACTTTGTTGACTTTGAATCAAGTTATTTCTCAACCTATATTTCTTTGTTTATTAAAGCCACAACAAAAATCGGCCACAAAATAACTCAAAAGGGAAGAAAATATCTAAACACAACTTATACAAAAAGAGTTATCTTTGATGATAGAACCACTTATCAGCCATTACGCCACCTTGCTCTTGTGAAGGAATTAAAAGCGTTTGAGTCGGCTGACTTACAACTCGTTTTAAATCTCACTAATAGAGAAAAATCTGAAGCCATGCAGTATCTCGCAAAGTATGGTTTAGATTCAAGCAAACAGAAGATTATGCTATGTCCGTCAAGTCCGTGGATAACTAAGAGTTGGCCTGCTACATATTGGCTTGAACTTGTTGCGCTTATAAATCAAAAGTTCACCAATCATAAGATAATTATTCTTACAGGATCAACTGACTCGGGGACATTACTTGATGATTTGAGTAAACTTCCAAATGTACGTGTTTGGAAACCAGTGAAGTTAAGACCGCTGATTTCTTTATTATCTTTTGGAAATATACTTGTGGCAAATGATGGGGCAGTCCGTCATATAGCAAATGCTTTGAAAATAAAAGCCATTGGGATATTTGGTTCAACAAATGATATTAATTGGGCTTTTGAAGACAAAAATAATA
>JBAXBT010000327.1:0-1532 GCA_037141875.1 Candidatus Riflemargulisbacteria bacterium | reverse complement strand
TCTCTATGTATTCAAACTCACCAGTAGAAAGATCCTTTAGTACTACTTTTCTTCTGGCTATGCTAAAAATGGACGCCTTTGATAAAATGACATCACCAATTATAAAAGGTTCTACCTTTTTTTGAGTTTTTAAGGCTATCGCTGCAACAGACCTGCTTGAATCATTAACGACGATAGTACCTACTAGTTCTATGTCTAGGCTTGATTTCTTTGTTGCTTCTCCAGGAGCTGTAAGTTTTAAAATATCTTCAGGTATTTCATTTTTAGAATTAAAAAGGTTTCTTGTTACTATTACATCATATTTAGCTAGACGCTGAACCTCAACATCTTGCTCTACATTAGTTTTTACACTTTTATCTTTTATAACATTTTTTGTTTTTAAGTCGACAAGATACATTCCGGTTATTGCTGACGACAGTTTAGCTGCAAGCATTGCAAGTAAAATAATAAGAGTCACAGTGACAAGCCAATGAATCCTTACGATATCTTTGGGTGTCAATTTGGATAAGTTTAGACCTGTAGTCACCCCTAATTATCCCCCCAGTAATAGATTATACTTATGACATTCATTTTTTGAAAGAAATTTAATCAAAGGGAAAAATGATAAAGAATTATTTAGAATAAAAGAAATTGCCCGAGAAATGAAAAAATCATTACTCAAAGGAAATCTTAATGAATTTGCACATTTAATGAATCAGGAAACCGAACAAAGGGCCAAACTATCTAAAATAACTCTTTCTCCTCAATTAAAACAAATAATAGATTCAGGAATGAAGAATGGAGCAATTGGAGCAAAAATTTGTGGTAGTGGAGGTGGTGGAAGTATTCTAATGTTTGCTGAAGATAAAAAGAAACTTATTAATCATTTTGGAAGAAAAGTTATTCCATTTAAATTTGATTTTGAAGGACTTAAGTGGATGTAAATAGGTTTAGTATAGACTTTAAAAGCGATTCTAGTTAATATTTAGTATTAATGCAATTCTTTTTGTTTTCTTTTAGCTTCCTCAAGAAATAGTCTAGCTATTAAATAAGATACTGTTGATTCTGCACCTTGATTTAGATTTACTGAATGTCTTCCAAGTCCATCATAACATCCACCAGTAGTTTCGTCATACATCATTTGTTTTAAATGATTTTTGCCAAGAAACCAATTAAAAGCAAGTATTGCTTTATCATAATATCCTTTTTCTTTTGTAATATTATAAGCAGTTAGATAGGTAAGTATCATACAAGAAACATCTAAAGGCTGTTGATCGAAAAATGCTCTTTCCCCATTTCGTTTATACCATCCATTTTGTCCAATTGGACAAAATTCTCCATTAACAAAAGTTAGATTTGTTAAGAAATCAAGAGTTTTCTTTGCTACTTCAAAATATTTTTCATTTCCTGTTAATTCATAGGCAAAAAATAATGCTTCAGGTAGAGTGGAATTTGAATAAGTTAAAGAATGTTCAAACCATTGCCAGTCAGTTGAAGATTCATTTTTATAACTATCTACTAAATCATCGGTCAATTTAATTAATTTGGATAAT
>JBAXBT010000326.1:0-1536 GCA_037141875.1 Candidatus Riflemargulisbacteria bacterium | reverse complement strand
CATCAGCCGTAATGATTAAAAAAGACGTGTTTAATAAAGTTGGAATGTTTGATGAAAAACTGCTTGCTTGTGAGGATTATGATTTATGGCTAAGAATATCATTGTCTTATCCTATTTATACTATGGCTGATAAACTAATAACCAAAAAAGGCGGTCACTTTGATCAGTTGTCTACCAAATATTGGGGCATGGATAGGTTTCGTATATATTCTATGATCAAGCTATTAAAAGCTGAAAAGCATTTGGATGAAAGGAAGAAAGCCGGACTATATTATTATATTTCAGAAAAAGCTAAAGTAGTTGCAATAGGTGCCAAGAAAAGATTGAAGTTTTTTTCTTGGTTTAAGTATTGGATGATTAGTGATTACTATAAAAAAGAATGGGAAATGATTTAGAATCGAAAGTGTACAAAGATTCTACCAAAATTTTTATCATCTTTCTCTAGTCTGTGATAGAGGTTTTTTATGTCAGGCCGGTTCAGGAATCGTAGTACTGATTTTTTTAGTTGTCCGCTTCCTTTTCCAGGGATTATTTCTACAAGGCAGATTTTTTTTGTAACTGCTTCTTCAATGATATCTTCTAGCTCTTTTTCAATCATAGAACCTTTGTTGTAGATATCGTGTAGGTCTAATTTCAGTTTTGCCATATTTTTATTTTACCATGATATAATTCCATAAATGAAAAAGAATAATAGTGCTGGATTTTTTTGGGGGGTTTTTGTTTTTTGGTTGATATTTGTATCAGCTATTCGTTTAACTGGTCTTGTTTTAACCTTTTTTATAATTTTAGTGCCCCTTATAATTCTTTCATCTGTGGTATTCAACCTTTATTGGATAATTAAACGTAATGAGATGATAAAAAAATTTCTTAAGGATAAACCAGAAGCTGAAAATAAATTTTTTATATTACTTATAGTTTGTTCTTCTAAGGTTCTTGCCGCCGATGGCAAAATAGATATAGCTGAGATACAGATGGTTAAGAATTTTTTCTTGCTGAATTTTGGATTTGGAAGTAAATCGCTTCTTTGGGTGGAGGAAACATTAAAGAATGAATTAAAATATAATAGGCCCGTTGCTTCCTCAGCAGTTGAAATAAATAAATTTATGGATTACCCATCTAAGCTTGCCCTAATGGATTTTTTATTTCGGCTGGCAGCTTCTGATTGCGTAATTAATGAGCAAGAGAAAGTAGTTCTTAATGAATTTTCTATTGCTATTGGGATATCAGCTGTTGATCAATCCTTTTTGAAAGCTAGATACTTCTCAGGTTCGTCGAGGGCTGGATATTCTTCATCATCTAGCGGGAAGGGAAGAGATCATTATTTGAGGATATTAGGTCTTGCTGAAGGCGTTAAACAAGCAGAGATAAAATCAGCTTATAGGCAACTTGCTAAGAAGTTTCACCCTGATGTAGTTGCACATTTGGGAGACGAAGTAAGATTAGCTAGTGAAAAGAGAATGAAAGAGATATTAGAGGCTTATGAATTTTTAAAAGATACATAGTATTTCTGTGTATGATGTTGTAAAATAAATTTTG
>JBAXBT010000325.1:0-1545 GCA_037141875.1 Candidatus Riflemargulisbacteria bacterium | reverse complement strand
AAACAATTTAACTATATATTATCTAAGTCCAGATTTAGACAAACCCATAATGGATTTATTTACAGATAATAACGACTTAGCTGAATTTCTTGCCTTGAAATATGGCCAATCTAACAATAATAAGGAGGATGTTGCAAAGTATATACCAGAAGCTTCCAAAATATTTAGAAATCAAAGCAAACAACCTGTGCGAGTGCTTATTAATTCGCAAAAAGATTTACAAGCGCTGGCATTATTTTCTGGTCAAAAAAGACAACCTGAGAGAAATACAAAAGCTGAATATAAGCAAATTGAAGCTGAAAATATTGTTCTAAATGAAAGTCAAAAAGAATTAACAGTAATAGAAAAAAAACTACAAGACTATAGACTAAGCATTAGTAATGGCTCAGCTACGACAGCAAACCCTCAGCAGGAATACAATCTCATGGCTGATGATTTTAATAAACAAATCAAAGAATATCAGGTCAGAGCAGATGATTTCAATAAGAAAGTTTTGCTTTATAATCAAAACCAGAAAAATCAAAGTCCACAAATTGTAGAAATTGGTGGAGGCATCAATTTGGAGGCAGAAAGTTTTAAAATACGTACAGTAGAAAGTAGCCCTCAGTTAAATAATTTCAAGGATATGACCGTTAAAGCCAAAACCGAATGGTCAGTAACTAAGGGAGAGAAATGGATTACCAATAAAGTAAACATTAAAAAGCCAGAAATCCAAAAACCAACCATTTTTATTCAGCCTACCATTAAAAATAGTCCGACAAACACTATAGGACAAGCGAATAAGGCAGTAAATCGTAAAACGGTTATTTATATAAAAACAGAAGATAACTACAGTCCACGCGTAAAAGGTGAATTTGTTAACAAGAATAAAATAGTTTTTAAAAGAGTATTTTAACCTAGTCACTATTAACCATTTACTATTTACTGTTATAATATAATTCAAATAGGGATAATCCCTAAAAATTATTAGGAGGTAAAGATGAAAAAGTTTAGAGTATTATTATTATTAGTTACAGTATTGTTAATGACCTCAATGTCCTTTTCTTTATTAAAAGTGGAAGGTACTTATTCTGTTTTTGCTAAACAAGGCGGAGTAGGGATTGGTATTGGTCTTCCTTTAGTCCCGTTGCTAGATACAACAGTTTACATTCATATGTTAGGTGACGCGAATGTAACTGCTTCAGCTAATTACAGTGGAGAAACTTTTTCAGGTACCACAAAGATGAGTGCAACAGCTGTTGAAGTACAAGCAAAGCTTCCTATTTCTATTATGGATTTTAATGTAGGTGGAACAGTACTTGTTGATATCCTTACGGGAAAAGAATCTATAGGTGGTAAATCAGTTGCTTTACCAGGAAGTGTGTATGGTGGACTTTTTGTTCATTACCAAAAGAGTTTAATGCCATTGGTTTCTTATTATGGTCAGATGGGTATGCTATTTAAAGTAATAGATGGAGAGAAAGCACTTAATGATAAGGTTACTACAGGGGAATTTGACATGAGTAATATTGATCGTAGTGGTATGTATTTCAGAGCAGGACTTTC
>JBAXBT010000324.1:0-1558 GCA_037141875.1 Candidatus Riflemargulisbacteria bacterium | reverse complement strand
AGGGTATTGAAATTGGAACCTAAATCAAGATAATGTAGAAAAGCATCTTTTTCGTAACCAACATCTACAAAGGCTGCATTCAAACCGGGCATAATTTTTTTTACCCTACCCATATAGATATTTCCTACGGCGAACTGTTCTTCACGTCCCTCCTGGTTTATCTCTACAAGGCGTTTGTCTTCGAGCAGCGCAATAGAAATTTCGGATGTTTTCACATCAACTACTAGTTCGCTATTCACTTTTTTTTGATTTTGGGGTTTGTTTATTTATAAAGAAAAAACAAACTTAAAGCCAAGAATTTAGCTTATAAGTTTGTTTTCTTGGACTTTATGATTAAAGACCATTAGACTATTTCTTTTTCTTGTGTCTATTTTTTCTTAGTCTTTTCTTTCTCTTGTGCGTCGACATTTTATGTCCTTTTCTTTTTTTACCGCTTGGCATCTCAATTGAATTAGGTTTGTAAAAATTATTTAACTACGCTTACGAAAGTCTTTGCTGGTTTGAAAGAAGGAATGTTGTGCGCAGGAATAATGATAGTGGTGTTTTTAGAAATGTTACGAGCTGTTTTTTCTGCTCTTTCTTTAATAATAAAGCTTCCAAAACCTCTTAAATACACGTTTTCATTTTTTGAAAGTGAATCTTTTACTTTTTCCATAAAAGCTTCTACAGTTGTTAATACAGTAGCTTTGTCGATTCCTGTATTCTTAGCAATTTCGTTTACGATGTCTGCCTTAGTCATTTGGGTAAATTTTTAATTATATGTTAGTAATAAATGATATTTTGTTCTGTTTTTCAAACGGACTGCAAATATATAGCTTTTATTCTGATTAAAAAACAATTGCGTGATTTTTTTTCTTCAAAAAACGATTTTTTTTAGTTTTTTGCGACTTTAGCCTTAATAAGATTTTCAATTTCCGAAATTTGTAAGTTTCTACCTATTATTTTTCCTTTTTTATCTATTAAAATAGTGCATGGAATAGAATTTACAGCATAAGCTCTTGAACCAGCACATTTCCAACCTTTTAAATCTGAAATATGTTTCCAACTAAGTTGATGTGAAACAATAGCATTTGACCATGATTTTTTATTATCATCTAAAGATACGCCCAAAATCTCCAAACGAGAACCTTTATACTTAGCATACAGAACTTTAAGTTCAGGTAATGATTGGATACATGAACCACACCAAGAAGCCCAATAATCTACCAATACAAAATCCGTATTTCCAACTAAATTTGATAACGAGATACTATCTCCTTTTAAATTAGCCAATTTAAAATCCTTAAAGTTACTCCCAACCGATAGTTGTTTCTCAATATTAATATCTGCAATTATTTCTTTTACTCGTGTTATGTTCTTTGTCTGGTCATTAAATAAGGTTACAATTGAATCTTTTTCAGCTAAATTCCAATTATAAAACGAGCTTGTAAAAATATATGTTCCAACCAAAGTATTTATGTTGTTGCGAACAAATTTCTTATCAATATTTATTTCAACAATATTCAAGTTTGCAATTTCTGCAGCATATACTTGTTTTTGTTGTAAACTGGTATTACTA
>JBAXBT010000323.1:0-1564 GCA_037141875.1 Candidatus Riflemargulisbacteria bacterium | reverse complement strand
AATTTCTCATGCCTTCAATTAAAACGATTCTATTACTCATTGCTTGTTTATTGATAAACAAGGTTTATTCTCAGAACACTTGTATTACAAAAGAAGAAAAAAGACTTTACGACCTGATTAATGAATACCGTAAGGAAAATGGACTAGCGAAAATACCTCTGTCGGTTTCACTCACTATTGTTGCACAAGCACATGTTAAAGATCTTCAGGATAACCAGCCTGTAAAAGGTGATTGCAATCTTCACAGCTGGTCAGGCAAAGGCAAATGGAAGTCATGCTGTTATACTGATGATCATGCAAAAGCAACTTGTATGTGGAACAAACCTTCAGAACTTACAAATTATAAAGGATACGGATTTGAAATAGCATGTCAGGGATTTGATTCCGACAAAGCACTTTCTGCAATTAATATGTGGAAAGACAGCAGTCCTCATAACGCGGTTATTCTTAATAGTGGTCAGTGGAAAACTACCGAATGGAAAGCAATTGGTATTGGAATTTATGGTGATTATGCAGTTATCTGGTTTGGCAAAGAAGAAGATGCTGATGGTGAACCTTCTGTTTGCAAGTAGATCATTTATGAAGAATATAGAAAAAGCAAATTGACCATAGAAAATTTTGCAAAGAGTATATTGCAGAGAGCATAGTAAAAACTAATTAACTTTGGTTCTGGCTTAAAATGTTGTGGAAACTAAAAAAAATTAGCCACTAAGACTCAAAGGCACTAAACTTTTCTAAAAAATTACTTTGTTGAACTTTGTGTCTTCGTGACTTTGTGGCAAAAAATTATACTACAATTTTCAAAAACACAACCTCCACATTTAACTTTAGGCCCTTTTAACTTCAAACTTTAAGTACTTCATTTATTTGAGGATACTGAATTTATTACTTCCTGCTTTTACAAGCCTTTTGTTATCGGGATCATAATGGAAATATTCAGCATTATTGTCTGGTTTATTAAGCATTTTGGCAATATAGCAGTTCAATATATAGTCATAGATATAACTGGCATTAACAGCTGCTGAGAAATAAGCAATATTATAAACATCTTTAATATCTATTCTGGACTCTGAATAATAATATTCTATTTCACCGGTAAAATAATCCCTGCGGAAACGCCCGGAAATCTCATCGCTAACATTCTGGCTACTATACAGCACTTTCATCTTTTTATCGTTACCATTCAGTGCGGTTACTTCTATCCAGTTATTGAAACTTACCTGATTAAGATAAAATTCCCTAAAGTATACTGTACTATCAACTTCCACGGAAGGTGAATATAAAATAAGCGATTCCTCAACTTCATTCTGTGCAAGGTTAAAAATATAAGCATTATTTGTATCACTAAAAAACCTTCCTGATTCGCTATCGGCATAAACGGCTACTGAATATTGCGAAAGAGCATTCTTTAGAGTATTGTAATATTCATTAAGAAATAAAGTATCAATAATATCTTTAAGAAAAATACTGCTGGTTATAAGCAGTGAATCTTTTGTGTACTGGTCTAAATCTTTTACTGTATCTACTATTTCAGTTTTGTTATTAGTGTTGACGAGCTTTACCG
>JBAXBT010000322.1:0-1570 GCA_037141875.1 Candidatus Riflemargulisbacteria bacterium | reverse complement strand
TCCAAAATCAACTGTACGTCAGTCAAGCTCTGAGCAACATCCATTCGATAGTTAAACCTGTCACCTTCTCTTTCTTTTACATCAATAACGCCACTTAAAACATCAGGATAACAAACAGGTATTCCAGAAGTATATACCTTTGTTTCTTTAATAAGTTGCGGGTTTATCAGGCTACCTTTACCATCAAAAACAAATGCTTCATAAACAGGCTGACCATTAACAATGGTTACGGTCTCATATGCTCCTCCGCCTCTAAAATACAAAGATGCATCAAAATCTCCACCATCAGAAACTCCAGGCAACTCTCTATGCATCATTTTTACATCAGGGAAAACTGTTAAACGATTTTTCTCCATATAATCTTCACCGCTTAGACTATAAGCAGAGCCACTCCCTCCACTATAAGAAAAGGATTGTAACTTAGACTGCTCTTCGCTTTTCTGTGTTACGTCTTGCTGGTCTCTAACTACTGCCTTAACCATATCTTTTAAGGATGTGCTTCTATTATTTAAAAAATGAGTATAGTTACCAGTAGTCGAAAAAGCGACAACTGGTAAAAACAATAAACAGAAAACAAGCCCACGTCTACCCATCGCTACCTCATCTAAAAATCATTCATCAGAGTGATTACTATCACCTAGTTTATATGTTATCCTATTTAGTATTATACTGTACATTATCTCGGGGATATAATGAAAAAACTGTTGATTCTATTTTGTGTTTATTGCTTCTTCTCTTCTATCTTTGCAAGTGAAAAACCTACAAGCTCTTTTGCAATTGACTACCTTAACAAAAACGAACTCTTCATCTATCAAAAATACAATAGCACTAATGTCGTGAACGCTGAATACTCTTTTAGTGAATACGCTTCTTACCTTCAAGACTCCTTCAAAGATCTTCCTTTTTCTAAAATTCTTTACACCCCTACTTCTTACCTGTTATCTTCAGGAAACATGGTCTTTCTTTTTGATTTATATAGTGTTTCTTCTGTTATATATCAAACAATCCAAAGTGAAAATGATTTCAAAAAACTAGTCGACCTTCATAACAAAAGATTTGGCGACCCCATTTTAAGCACTTACCAAGGAAAAACATCAAAAATTATATGGGAAACAAATTCTGGCGATATCCTTATAAGTCACACTGTTCGTCCTCTCGGATTTACCCTGCAAAACATGGTTACAGAAACCCCTCATCCAGGTTTCGCCTTTGTTGACCTTGAAAACGTTAACTTTGGAACATCTCTTAGCATTTGGAAGCTTCTGAAAGAAAACAATATTATAGACATAAACGGATTAGCTGTTGCAAAAGATTTAGATAAGAACCTCAATCAACTTGATAAAATACTATCCCCTCTAGAGCTAAGCTCAATAAATATCCAAAAGATAAAAGTAATGTTATTGGCAACTACTTATGGAGAAACAAACATTTTATATCTTAACAAAAGCAACGGCTTTCTCGTAAACGACACAGAAGACGAAGATTTTAATCTTATGCTACAATAAGCCATATGGAACGGAACCCTTCTGTAGATCCTAATCATGAAGAGCCAATACTAGAGACCTCTCTA
>JBAXBT010000321.1:0-1578 GCA_037141875.1 Candidatus Riflemargulisbacteria bacterium | reverse complement strand
TACTGCTTTTTTTACATTGTCCATTTACCACTCCTTTATTTGCCAACCGTAACACTATAATTAAAAGTATATATAAGTCTTATATAGTAGAGCCAATATACTCACATATAGTCCAATCAAATTCTATTTGATAACCAGTTGTGTTTTTAATATAACTCATCAATTCTCTGATATCAACTGCTTGTTTACATCTCCAACCATCATGTTCATAGAAAGTCTCATTCATATGTTTTAACTGATATCTTCTTACCTGCTTCATTACTTTTCTCTCTAACTTTCTGTAAACACCCGACTTCTGTTTAGATGTAAGTGACTTACAACGAGTTCTTCCTAATATATCTGTAATAGTCTCGCAAGTGATAGAGGGTTTGATATGACTCCAACATACCTTGAAGTCCTCTCTGAGGTTCGTTAACTCTGAATCATTTGATAAGAGGTTAAGTTTAACCAAGTCCTTGTTTAGATATATAAAGATTGAATTATTCCAGTTGTTTTGAATACGGGCTCCTAATAATAAAGCATTGATGATTTGCTTGGTTATTTTGTCATTAATCCCTATTCTTTGACCCAATTCCTGTCTAAATTTAGTTCTATTTGACAGAAAATCGTCTAGTGATTTTGTCTTGGTAGTCATACCTAACTCTTGAGCATATTGCTTGATTAATGTAGGTGCCGCACATTGTATGTCGTAATCATACTTAAATCCATTTTTACTAAATGTAGGTACTCTGGAATATGTTGGTATGTATTGTAGACTATTGAAGAATCTATCACTGGATTCATTGTAATCAAACTCACCTGAATCAAGTTGTTGCTGTAGGTGGGCTGATAATTTAACAACGGGTTGAGTTCCTAATAGGTGATTTAATTCTTGAATACCATCATGATTAGCAGTCCAAGTTTTACATATATGAACTCCTGGATTATAGTTGTAATATGGATCACTACAGATTAGCAGTAGATCTCGTAACCAACGACCTAGTGGGCGAGATCCATTACCAAAATATGTTTGGATTTCTTGTTTACTTTTTTTATATTTGTTGGAACCTAACTCGTTGGTTGTCCAGTCAAGTGCTTTTATACATCTCTTACGGATGGCTTTATTATTAAAATTGGGTTGATACATATACTACCTTCTAAAATAACTTAATCTCTGTATTATGGGCTGTCAACATAATACTATTCTTATTTATTATTATACTATAAATTATGGTAGAAAATGATTTATTTGGACAAAAGAAAAACCCCACATTGGGCGTGGGGTTTAAGTGTTCAGCATCTCTTGTTAGAGTGACAGTCTTGGCAGGAGTTTAAGATTAAGGAATTTTAGTATATGTTCAATATACAGATTGCCAAACACTCAAGGATATTTATCAGCAATTTTTCTAAGGTTGATGATTTCAGAGTTATTTTGATGTCGCCAGCGTTCAACCACTGGATAACCACTAGGGTTACTTTCTGCTTGACCTAATGCTAGTTTAAGATCTTCAGTGGTAATATGAATTCGCATTTTAGTTCTACGAAGTCGTTTATCTTGATCAGTATAGGATTGAGGTTCTATTAATCGTGGGCCTGCAT
>JBAXBT010000320.1:0-1587 GCA_037141875.1 Candidatus Riflemargulisbacteria bacterium | reverse complement strand
ATTTTCTACTTTAAATCCTGCTTTTTCCATAAGGAGTTTAACTTCTAAAGGATTGAAATTATTTAAATGATCTTTATGTTCTGCTTCAAGCTTTTTCGTATAGTTTTTAAATATCAATTTATAAAAAGCGTTTTTATTTGTTAGTGAAACTATTAATATGCCATTTTCCTTAAGTGCCATATACGCATTTTTAATAACTAATTCAGGATCATAGGTATGGTCTAAGACTTCTTTTAAGAGACATACTTCATATTCATCCACATAAGAAATTTCTTCACCACAACCTCTTTTAAGTTCAAAGCTATCGGCTTTGAGTTCATTTTTTAACATTTGTTGTGAGGGTTCTATACCAGTATATTTTTTTAACATAGATTGTACTTCTTTATAATATTCCCCACGACCAGCACCAATATCTAACAGGTTTATATATTCATTTCTCTCAGTAACTTCTTTTTCTATTATTTTTGTTATTTTAAGTGTTAACCTTTTCCACTTTTTCTTCATAAGTTGAGTTGCTTCTATATTTAGAAACTCAGTGTCGTCCCACTGTAGTTGTGTAGCTTCCCATTCTTTGTGTTTTAAGCTTTTAATATCATTTTGCTGATTTTCCATTAAACACTCCACAATTTTTGCACAAAAATTTTACATAAATTATTTTAACAAAAAAAAGCACTTATTTATAGTTATTAATACCTTCTATATTTTCATTTTCTTTTATTTTATATTTAATAAGCTTTTGCTCCTGTTTTCCTTTCATTATCTGCAGGGCTTTATTAGCAACAAAATCTACAGGTATATCCAAACATTCTCTTTTCATATTACATTTTACAAGACCACATGGAGAGCACCTGGTATATTTTTCTATTATATATGATTTATCACCATATGCGCCCCATTCTTGATGGCGAGCTGTTCCCGAAAATAAAGTCAATGTTTTAACTCCAAACGCTGCTGCTATATGAACAGCCGCAGAATCATTGCCTATCACTAAAGCCGCATGTTTTATAATGGCTTTAAGTTCTTTTACTGTAAGCATTCCAACCAAATTTACCACATGCCTACCTCGTAGAGCATTTACACTTTTATCATTTTTATCACCTATTACTATTACCTTTATACCTCGTGATAAATATTCCGCAAGGGCATTATAATTTTCTATGCCCCAATCTTTTGATAAATGTCCTGAGACAGGATGAATTATTATATATTTAGTTATGTTACCTTTTTTTAGTAAAGCACTTATGTTTTCCTCAGAAGCAATGTCTGTTTTTAAAAAAGGTTTTTCTGGGTATTTTTCATTTGTTATCGTCTTTAGCATAAGCATGTTTTTTGCTGCCACATGCATTGCCATGGGCGGTTGTTTTACAATATTAGTAATTGAAAAACCCATGCCTCCTGTGTCATACCCATATTTTTGTTTTGCATTTGAAAGTGATAAAATCAAAGAAGTGAGCCTGTCCTGCCAACGCATTCCTATTACTATGTCATATTTTCCTTTATTTATCTTCCCTAACAGCATTAAAGCCGATAACCATCTTATAAAAAACGGCTGTGACTTATACTTTAACCATTGTGCATTAAACACCT
>JBAXBT010000319.1:0-1587 GCA_037141875.1 Candidatus Riflemargulisbacteria bacterium | reverse complement strand
GTTTCAAAGCAAGGTGGATTCTTTTACTATTGGGTTTGGTATAGGTCCAAGGTTAAATGCTGCAGGACGGTTGGACTCAGCTAAAGTAGCCATAGATCTATTAAAGACTAAAAGTAAGGTAGAGGCTAAAGCTTTATCTGAGGAATTGCATCAACTAAATGAAAGAAGAAAAATAGAAGGTAATGCTATTCACTCACAGTCAGTCGCAATGGTAGAGAAAGATCATTCGTTGCTTAACAATAAGGTGCTTGTGCTTTCTTCTGATAAATGGGAAGCAGGGGTCATAGGGATAGTATCTTCTCAGCTTGCTAAGAAGTATGAGCGTCCAGTGGTGCTTATTTCTGTAAAGGGAGAAGTCGCGAGAGGTTCCATTAGGAGTTTTGCTAATGTAGATATTTTCAATGCGCTGGATGGATGTAAGGAGTATTTGCTTAATTTTGGGGGACACAAAGAAGCCGCAGGGTTTGAGATAGCTAAAGAAAACATAGCTGATTTCAAGAGCAAATATATTGCGATATTAGATTCTCAGCTGTCAGACCAAGACCTTAAGTCGGAGATTCTTATTGATAAGGAGCTAACTGCTGATCAAATAAATGTTGAAATGATAGAAGCTTTAAAGGTTCTAGAGCCATATGGCGAGTCAAACAGGGAACCGATTTTTATTACCAAAGGTCTTAGTCCTGTAGACTATAGCTGCGTTGGTAAAGACAAGGCACATTTAAGAGTTTTGTTTGAGAAGATTGATTCTATTTCTATGGACGATTATCAGACCCATGAGCTTTCTGCTATAGGGTTTAATATGAGTGAATATAAGCAAACACTAGATAATAATACAGTTTTTGACGTCGTTTATAACCTTGTTGTTAATGATTATTATGGTAAAACAGAGCCACAATTGAGGATTTTAGATATTAGACCAAGCCAAGAGTAGGCAATGAACACTAAAGAGTTAATAGAACCTTATTTACAGAAACCGACTATTTTAGTTTTCGAGGATGAACAGGTTAAGAAGAGTTTTATTAGGAGTTTCCAAGACAAGTTTAGTTTTAGTAAAATACAGTATTTGTCTTTGTCAGAACTGAAGGATGGTTTGTTTTTAAACTCAAAAGTAATGTTATTAGCAGAAAAAAGGCTAGTAGCTTTTTATAGTTCTATTTCTTTGGAAGTAGCAAAATATTTTGATTTAAGGGATTATGCCGATACTGCTGTTTTCGCTGATAAGTTTTTTACTTTTTTTGAGGAGTTACAAGAAGCAAATCAAGATACAATTGAAAAAAGTTTTTTCAAAAACACAACAGATAGTGAGAGTCATGGTAGATGGCAAGAAGAGCAGTATAGGTATTTACTTAAAGCGAAAGAGCAATATTTAGAACTTATTTCTAAAACAGAGTATACGGATAAATTATTTTTGGCTGAGATGGACTTCGTTTCTAGTATTAAAGGCTATGAACAGTTATTATTAGTTGGCATAAACAGCTTATCTCTTCGAGAAGATAAGATAATTGAAGCCTTAGAAAAACATATAAAAGTTATAAAAATTGAGGTTAATAAAGAGCCAGATTTAGAGCAAATGATTCTTAAAAGTAT
>JBAXBT010000318.1:0-1601 GCA_037141875.1 Candidatus Riflemargulisbacteria bacterium | reverse complement strand
ACTTTGTTACTGCATATTTAAGTAAAATTGGATTCACTCCTTCAATTACAAATGTTGGCCCTGAATATGAACAATCTTATTTAATTGAGTTAATAAATGAAAAGTTTATATGTAGATTACAACCTAATTTACGTTTAAAGATAATATATCAAAATTCAGATTGTGAATTGAAAACTATTTTTGATGGGTTTTTTAAAAAGACAGAAATATTTGAAATTATGAAAAGTGTTGCAGGTACATCATTTGCAAGAGACTTGAAATTGTCTCAAATATTAGAATAGAAAAAGAGAGCAAATGCTCTCTTTTTTATTATGTAAGTAAGTTGTAATATTCTTTAAAGTGTTTTATTCTATCAGGTAATCCAATAGTTCCACCATTTACTCTTTTTGTTACAGCAGTAACTGTTGCATCATCTGCACCTTTATCACATATAGCCCAAAGACCATTAGAGTTAAAGAAGAAAGCAGCTGAAGCTAAAGGATATTTAGTTGCAACTAAATCTGGATTTGATGCAATATCTTCACCAATGAATTTGCCAAATTTTGTGTAGTTTTCTTTACCAGTTAATTGGATATAACCTCTACCTCTGAATTTGAAACCTTCTTTTGAAGCTTCATCACCATTACCCATTCTTGATGCATAAACTTTAGAAGCAATTTTTTCTGGATTTCTAGCATAACCTGCTGCAGAAGTTGCATTGAAGTATTTACCAAATATTTTTACTAAACCATCTGCTGAGTAGTTTAAGTTTTCAGAAACAGCTTTGAAACCACCTGACTCATGACCACATTGTGATAAAAAGTGTGCTAATCTTAAATTAGTAGTAATACCAAATTTTGTAGCAGTATCTGGGATTTGTGCAATTACAGCATCTGGGATATGTCCTTTAAGTGCTGCTAAATTAAGAGATCCTGATTCAACAACTTTTGCAGGTGTTGCAACAGGTGCAGTACCAAACATTTTTGTCCAAGTTCCATCACCAACAATTCCATCAGCAGTTAATCCATTTGCAGCTTGCCAAGCTTTTACTTTTGATTCTGTTCCAGGTCCAAAATCACCATCAGCAGCCAAACCTAACTTTTCTTGAAGAAGTTTTACATCACTTCCTTTTGATCCATTTTTTAATAACATAATATAATTTTTTCTTTTATATATTAAAAGAAAAAATTATATTTTTTATGTTTTAACTAATTATCTGTTTGATTTTAAAGTCTCTGTACCATATTAAATCACTGAAAACTATAGTGTTTACAATCCTTAGAGAAATATTTTCACCATCTAAATCTATAAAATTGGGAGAATGATTAAAAGAAATAAATTTCTTTTTTATTTGATATTGTTGACTAATTCTATTAATTATCCTTTCTGAATGAATTAAATAAGCTGTTTTTTGACCAATTTCTAATCTATATCTTTGGTATAAAGAAACCTCACCTAATTTATTTCCATTACAGAGAATTGGTAGAGTTTGCTCAATTTGTATTTTTTTATGTGATAATCTTTTAACTTTCATAACTACAAAGATAGAAAAATGATTTTAAAAATTAATATATACTTTATGAAATATTTAAAGAAATATCAAAAGTTTTTTGAAGATGGTG
>JBAXBT010000317.1:0-1616 GCA_037141875.1 Candidatus Riflemargulisbacteria bacterium | reverse complement strand
CATAAGTTATCTGAGATGGGTGGGAGAGATGATGGTAGCAGAAGAGGCTATTTTAGTTATGATTTAGCAAAAGACAGTTTAACAGAATTTATGAATAAATATTTAGGATTAGATGGGGCTAGTTTTAGAGGTGATAATACTGATAACCTAACTATTGAAATGGGTGGGGTAGGAGTTAACCAAGGCTTGATACAACAAGAAGAAGGAAATAATGCAGGTCTTGAGAATGTTTCAAAGTTTGGCGGAGATAGAATCTTTATGGATAGCAGATTGTCATTAAGGAATGCACTTTCTGCTTTTGGACTTACGGAAGAGACAGCTAAATTATTGTCAAATGATGAGAAGAAACAAATTATTAATAAAATAATAGAATGGGCAGATTTCTATGCCAAGGAATCTGATTTAAGACAAGATTTAATGTTGAATTTAGAGGCTCGAACAGGTATTACTCATGAAACAAGTATTCGTTTAGTCAGATCACTGTTTGGACAATTTCAGAATGGCGGAAACTCAGGGAATATACGTTTTGAAGCATCTAGGGATGTGCTATTGTCTGGCATTAAGAAGATAAAATTTTCTTCTACTGATCCTTCAGCATATGATAAAGCAACAAATACCCAAACAATAAATATTAAAGAATTTTTTAATGATATGTTAAAAGACCAACATAGAGAAATGCCACCAGCAACTGCTGATATTATTTCTAACCTTACAGAAGATTATATGAATAGACCTACGAAATTGAAGACAGAGACAGAATTAAACGGGATTGCAGATCCTTCGGCATATAGAGTACATCGTAATTCGCCACATGAATCTAAAAAGCATAAGGTTGATAACCATAACAAGTTGTTCTTAGGAGAAAATCCTTTTGAATTGATTCATGGTTTTTCAATTGCCTTATTAAGATGGAAGAGACAGACACCAGACAGAAGTTTTTCTGATATGTGGCTTGAGTGGAGTAGAGATTTTCAGATGAGTGATGCTATATCTAATAAAATGAATACTTCTGCTTACAAAGGAAATGATTATCCTATGTGGAGTGAGCTAGACGTAGTAGCTAATATGATGGATGCGATGGTTCAGTCTGGGGATTTAGATGTTAATTCTCCTAATTATGATGTAAATGATATGAGAAAGAATAATATTAATCTAGTTCAAGATTTATTTGAACGAGTATATGAAGAAAGAATTAGAACACTTGAAGCTCAGATACAAACAACTAATACAGAATTAGAAGCAGAAAAAGGTAAACCACATAGTGCAACTAAGTTACTAAATATTGAAGATTTGGAGAATAAATTAAAAGAACTAACTTTTGGGTTAGATCATGCATTTAAAATACGATATTCTCGTAAGACGATGTCTGATATAACTGGTTCAAGTGCACATATTAATGGTGATAAAGATAATTACGCTTATAACTTTAATTTGTACTTTTTAGGTATGGAGTTTGCTCCTGATGAATATGGCAATTTTGTTAGAAACCATATAGTAATGGCACAAGGCGACCAGGACCTTATGAAAAACAGATGGAATGACCTTCAGACCGCAGCCCAGAAAGATATGATGGATGCCTCTAGAACTTTATTTTCTTATTTAGGAAGGTATGGACA
>JBAXBT010000316.1:0-1618 GCA_037141875.1 Candidatus Riflemargulisbacteria bacterium | reverse complement strand
TTGAACTTTTGTTAGAAGTTAATACAAGCACAAAGGAGTATTTATCTTTATATTCCAGAAAGGGAATTATCGAGTCGCTTCCCATATAAGGAGCAAGAGTTACTGCATCAACTTTTAATTCATCAAATGCAGAGACAGCATACTTCTGAGCAGTATTACCAATGTCGCCTCTTTTTGCATCCAAAATCACTGGAATATGCTCAGGAATGATAGTTAGTATTTCTTCTAATAGTTCTAGACCATAAACTCCTAATGCCTCAAAAAATGCGATATTAGGCTTATAGGCACAAACATGGCCTTTTGTTGCGTTAATGATTTGTTCTAAAAAAAAATAAAATGGTTCAGATTCAGATTCTTTAAGAAATGTCGGTATCTTTTCAATATCTATATCTAACCCAACTATTAAAGATGAGTTATTGATGCTTTGAGCATTTCGTAATTTATCTTTAAAGTTCATTACAGGTCTTTAATCGTAAGCAGTGTGTCGTATTTGAAACCTTCTTTAACAATGTTCTCTTCGGCACCCTGTAATCTATCAATTGTTCCGAGAATTGCTGTTACATTATAGCCAGCATCTCTTAGAATATTGGCAGACTTTAATGCAGCTCCTGCTGTGGTTAAGATATCTTCAATAAGTAGTACATTTTTAGAACCTTTTATCGTTCCTTCAATTAGCTTTGTTGTACCGTAATCTTTTTCTGCTTTACGAACAATAACAAAGTTAATGCCAGACTTAATGCTCACTGCAGCCACAATTGCCACAGCTCCTAATTCAGGCGCTGCCAGCATGTCAGTTTCAGGATAATCTTTTTTTATTTTAGCTGCAAAAGCATCGGATAGTTGATCTAATATTAAACTATTAGTTTCAAATAGATATTTATCCAAATAATAATTGCTTTTTTTGCCTGACCTTAATGTGAAGTCTCCTTCTAAGTAAGCAGCCGCTCTTATCTGTTTAGCCAGATCATTTAGTGTCATGTTTTACCCTTTTATATTAAATACTTGTTGTGCTTTAGGGTATTTTAAAATCTCTGCACTTGGTGGTAAAACTAAGTCACTAATAAGTATTTGTTCTTTAAGATCTAAATTGGTTATATCAACATCAATTTGAGGGATGATTTCTTGAGGTAGAATCATTAATTGTACTACATCAACTTTTTGTTGAATTCTTCCGCCTTTTTGAACTACTTTAGGGTTGCCGATTGATTTCACAAGTGATTTGATTTTTACTTTGTGTTTTTCACTGACTGTTTTGAAATCTAAATGAAGAATTTTCTTACTAATTGGATGAATCTGAGCTTCATAAGTTATAGCATTTATTGTCTTTCCATCAATATCAAATGAGAAAATTGTATTTTTACCATGAACACCTTTTAAAAGATGTGTACTAATAGCTTTATAATCTACTATAAGACTAACATTTTCTTTAAGATCTGTTCCATATAACTCAACAGGTATTAAACCTTTATTTCTTAGCTTATTTACCTTCTCTTTACCAAATTCTGTACGTTTTTGAACCTCTATTTTTACTGATTCCATTCTGCCATCACGTCCTCTCGCTACTTCAGATATTTCAGTTCACTTGTTCACTTGTTCAATAGTTCACTTGCTCGCTGAT
>JBAXBT010000315.1:0-1624 GCA_037141875.1 Candidatus Riflemargulisbacteria bacterium | reverse complement strand
CTTTACACGTTGTGCTGTTAGAGCTAGTCATAGACCCCACCTGTTCTATCGTGCTAGAGCGAACCCCAGCCGAGCCAAACATTATGGACCAAAAACCCATTCCACAAGGGCAACCTTTAGTAAACAAAGCCATCGTGATAAAGTCACTCATACAAGGTCTCATTATTTTTGCCGCAACCTTCGGCACATATCTTTATATTTGGCTCGGCTGTAAAGCCCAAGCAGAAAGTGCTCATTTAATAGGCGATAACCTTAAAGCCTTTCTTGAAAATGGTGCCGTGCACGCGCGCACAATGGCTTTCGTCATTTTAATCGTTTCCAATTTACTACTAGTTCTAGTAAACAGCTCTGAATTCCATTCGATTATAACGTGTGCCAAAAACCTATTCAAAGAAAAACTAATCATTATAATCAACAGCGGAATAATCCTAATCGCCATACTCGCAGTATATACCCCCCTTGCCACCTACCTAAAATTCACCGCCCTAGAACCCCTAGAAATGCTATGTGCCCTCGGCATTAGCATCGTTGCAGTGCTGTGGTACGAGATCGTGAAGTTGGTTAAAAATAGAGGGACAAGAGAAATTGGCTAAGCGTTTATCGCTATAATAAAAAACAGATATAAAAACGAAAGCTGAACAGAACCAGTAAAAACGGACAATAGAAAAAAAGAACCTCCTATGGTAAAATAGAAACCATAGGAGGTTTTGCTATGCCAAGGAATTACAGGAATATAAAAATGTACGACAAAGAGATACTGGAAATGAAATCAAAAGGATTAACAAACCGAGAAATTGGAGAAAAGCTGGGCTTCAGCTATGAACAAATACATAACTTCATCTCAAGATACAACACCAGCCAAAGAAAACTTGAAGCAGGAATAGCGTTACATAAGAAAGGCAGACCGCGTAAAGATTATGTTGTAAGTGAAGAAGACAAGGTAAATGAGCTTAAATATATCCTTGCACGCAAAGAAGTCAAAATCAAACAACTTGAAATGGAAAATGAATTAATGCGGGATTTTCTCTCGCTCACAGAAAGGAAGTGAGGGTATCAATTAAATATATGGTTATCTATCGGCATAAGGGAAAATACAGTATTAGTGAGATGTGCAGATTTTTTGATGTATCAAGAAGCGGATATTATGGGTATCTTAGTCGAATGGAAACGCCTGCAAAAGATTTGCCACTCGCAAATCTAATACGAGAATGCCAAGAAAAATCAAAACAAACTTACGGTTATCGAAGAGTGCATATTTGGCTTGAGCGACAAGGTGTTTACTACAATCCTAAAACCATTTTGAGAGTTATGAATAAATACAACTTGTTATCGCAAGTACGAAGATACAGGGCTTATCGTCGCTTTGGTGAACATCTGCACAAATATCCAAACTTGCTAAATAGAGAGTTTACAGCAACTAAGCCTAATGAAAAATGGGTAACAGACATAACTTACATACATACAAAGCAAGGTGTATTATATCTTTCTATGATACGAGATTTATATGATAACAGTATAGTAGCTTACAAGACAGGAACAGAGCAAACAACTAATCTTGTAACCGAAACCATAAAGATTGCCAAAAGAAAGGAAAAAGTCACCACAGAGCTGCAACTCCATAGTG
>JBAXBT010000314.1:0-1633 GCA_037141875.1 Candidatus Riflemargulisbacteria bacterium | reverse complement strand
TTGGCTTTCTTAAACTGGTTATCGGTTGCCCATAATGGACGTAAATTACTATAGTGGTTAAGCTTATAGAATTGCTCTTCATTGGTTGCCCAACTAACCGGAAAGAAATGGTCTATATGCCATTCTCCAGCATTTTGCCAAGTCATATTGGGCTGGAATTGATTTTCAATATGTATCTGGAACTCTTCATAGCTACAGCTAAGTATATTGTGTGTTTTTGTGTTCTTTTTGTAGCCACCATTTTTAACTGCATTTGCTATTAAACATCTAGTATTGTGTTCTAATTTATATAATGGGTCTGTTGCCATTCTTTCTTTTTTCCTTGCGTTTTTAATTGCCTTTGCTTCTGGTGTTGCTTTCTTTGCAGCCAATTCTTCTGCATGTTTTGCATACCAGATGGCATTCTTTGCAGCTTTCTCCTCTTTATGTTTTGCATTATAAATGGATTGCCTTGATATAATGCAACATTTACATTTTGAAGTTACTCCAAACTTACCAGCCTTTTGTTTATAAAACTCAGTCAAAGGTTTTTCAATACCACATTTACTGCACGTTTTTACCAAAATAATCTCCATTTCTATTACTGCTTCCATTTATTTAGCAGATAAATATATATATCATATAAAGGAGAATTTCATGGGTAGTTTAATCAAAGCATCAAATACAGGAATGGTAGTTTTGTCGCCAGAGCTTGAGCGTGATTTTAAAACCACTTCAAATAATTTAGAAGAGTTAATTGAAATGGGGCAGGAAGGATTAAAAGCATCATTGGAAATTCTAATAGCAACAGAAGCAACTCCACTGACCGTAAAGGCGTTTTCGGAATTATTAAAGACTGTTGCGACATTAAATTTACAGCATTTGGAAATTCAAAAAACAAAGGCAAACTTGGCAAATGGTGGTTCTACTGCCAAGGTTGATGTTACGGCTGATGCTAAAACTGTAAATCAGACACAGATAATTTTTTCAGGATCAATTAATGACTTATCTCGCGTAATATCTGAATCTAACTTTAAAGAATAATCATTCCTTTATAGCAACAAAATAAGATTTTAAAATAGCTAGTTCAAGATCTTCTGGTGATGAATTTCTTGCATTATTTGCAAGTTCATGAAATTTCTTTGTTTGTGCGGTATTAACAAATGATTTTTTATTTTCAAGCAGCCAAACTCTATTTGCTCGTGTGTGTCGTATCTCCCTATCTGATTCCTCTTTTTCCTCAGGTGTCCATAGTGCATGGAATAATTTGAAATTTTCTAACACTACCTTTGGATCTAAATCTTGATGCGGATTTTCTTTCAGTATGGGAGAAATATCATTAATCATGCAAAACAATTCCTCAACTGCACTATATGGTTGCTCTAATTTATTTTGAATTTTAGCTACAATACCTTTTAAATCATCATTGCTATCAAATTTCAACTCTGCATTTTTAACACCATCATTTATAGCAACTCTACAATAACCATCAGCCAAGTGTTCAAAAATAAATTTATTATTATTTATAAAAAGGTTGCGTATCTCTTCTCTAATATAATTACTTCTTTCAATTTTATACATGTCAGTTCTCTTTTAATTAAGTATGTAATATTATAGCAGGTATTTTAGATTTGTCAAGCTATTACTGAGTAGT
>JBAXBT010000313.1:0-1634 GCA_037141875.1 Candidatus Riflemargulisbacteria bacterium | reverse complement strand
TATCTTTTGAAAAAAGAAGTATTATTTACAATAAGTTTGGGCGAACCTTTTAAGGGGGATTGCTATAAACTTGTTGCGGCTGTAATAGAAATCTGATAGAATTAATGCTATATCGAGAATATATAGTAAAACAATTAATTAATGACATTGGTTATCTCACTATAAGGAGATACTTATGGATAGAATTATTATTGAGGGTGAGCCAAAAGCTACTGATAAGTGGTTAAAAGTTTTAGCTAAAGAAGCTATTAAAAATGGAAAATTTCCATTGAATGACATATTAAAAAATTCGCTTTTTTATCCTTCGTGTGGCAATGATGGCGGACCAGTAAAGTATCTAAGTAGGTATGTTAATAGTTTTATTTATGCAGACTATGGTTTAGAAAAAAAAGAAGTGAAAAGTAATTTAAATAGTTTTAGAGGTTATCAAATTATAAAAGAAAGGGATGTGAGTCAAGAAGAGCTAGGCAAATAAATTTTAATTTGTCAGTTCAACCAAAAAACGGTGAGAAATTTCTTTTTCGTATCTATAAATCTGAAATGAAAGTAGTAAAAAAATTTTTTGCTATTTGGGCAGTCTACTATAGAAAAACTGATTTTGGTGATGCTTATGGTCCGAAAAGCTTCAGCTTGTTATACATTTGTGATGATGGACCTTCTGCATATCAATACTTGTATAATGATAATAATATAAACCCTAAGTGGTTGGCATTAATTCAACCTGGGCATGGTTTTGGATTAAATTACACAAATTATTTTGAAAAAGATGGCATGTTATACAAATTAGCTGCAATAAATATTTCTGGCATGCCTGAATACTTGTTATATGGTGGATATGGCAAATATTATAGGTATAAGGAAGCATGCTGGCCAAATTACAATAGGCAGATTGCACATATTGATAAATATTATAGTAATATGGATGGAGAAGTAACTATATGGAAAAGACAAATTCTGTTTAAAGGTAAAGATGGACAGTTATTAAAGTAATAAAAATTCATCATTGTAATAGATAAGATTTCAATTCACAAAATGTTTTTAATGAGTTTTTAACAAGCTAATTAATCAATAATAATAAAAATCCTCCATTAACATGTCATAAATTGATTTTTAATAGGCATTTATTGATAAGACCATTCTTACTAAGCTATAAAACACCCCATAAATATAGACACAAGCTGTGGCACGGCGATTGCTTATATAATATGTATAGATATAACTTTATGGAGGTGGAGAATGGATATACCAAATAAGGCAGACCTAAAGCTCCCATTTACTTGGGAAGATATGCGTACCACAGCTAGTTCTAAGTTTACAAAGGTCTTTTTAAAGAAACCAGTGTGTCAGGTGATGAATGATATAAAGCTTTTAGGTCGTTTTAGTAGATTATCGAGGACAGAAAAAATAGCTACGCTTTGTGATGCCTACACTGAATGTCTAAAAATTAATGATCACGAACAAGCTGCAGATTTAGCAGGAGGTATCTTCTTGTTTCTTAATAGTGATGTGAGCATAAAAACAAATATAGAATCAGCAGAAACTTTTTAAGAAAATGTAATAACAAAGGGTTATAAGAGCATGTGGTTTAGAATCACAAAAGCCGCATATGAATTGAGTAGTGGAGGTAATAACAC
>JBAXBT010000312.1:0-1642 GCA_037141875.1 Candidatus Riflemargulisbacteria bacterium | reverse complement strand
TGTCTACCATTGTTTGCCACGACTTACATTTGTTTGACTTGACTAACATGATAGAATCTAAGAAATGTTTTATTATTACTTCCCTATCATCGGTTATAGAAGTGAGATTAAACTTTTCATTCCATTCTTTTAAAAGTTCTAAGTATAAAGCAAACTTTCCTGCGATTTCATCTGTGCCTAATTGTCCATCCGACATACTTAGGTAATTTTTAATCATTTTTATATCTGCCATATACGGATTATGACACGACCGACTTTATTCTTCAAGTTAAAAAGACTTGCCCTATTTACTTACCTGCGTTATTATTAAACAAAAGGAGAAATAAAATGCGCGATGAAATTTTTAAACTTGAAAATTATGATTACATATTTCCTAAAGAGCTTATAGCACAGACGCCGCTTGCTGATAGGGCAGCATCTAAATTAATGATTTTAGATAAGCAGACCGGCAATATAACACACTCGACATTTTCTTCGATAATAGATTATATAAATCCTGGTGATTGTCTTGTAGTCAATGACACGAAAGTAATTCCAGCTAACCTCGAAGGGAAGACAGAAAAAAATGGTTCTGCAATTAGCATACTGATTTTAGATAATCTGCATGCTAATGTCTGGGATGTTCTCATGAAAAACTCCCGTAGAGTCAAAGAAGGAGAGTTTGTACTTTTTTCAGAAGACATAAAACTTAAAGTCAAAAAGAAAAAAGGGAAGTTGGTAGAAGCAGAGTTTAATTTCGCACCTGAAGAACTTATTAAAAAATTATGGTTGGCAGGTTCTATGCCTTTACCTCCTTATATAAAGGAAGAGATTCGTAATAAAAAACATCGCGAGAGATATCAAACCGTTTATGCTTTAAATCAAGGTGCAGTGGCAGCTCCAACTGCCGGACTTCATTTTACACCTTCCTTATTAGCAGCACTTAAAGAAAAAGATATTAAAATAGCCCCAGTAACCCTACATGTAGGCCTTGGAACATTTGAATCAATAGAAACCCAGGACATAAGACAGCACAAAATGCACTCCGAAAACTACGAAATCACCGAAACTTCTGCCAAAATCATAAATACTGCAATAAAATCAGGTAATAAAGTAATAGCCGTAGGAACTACTTCTATGAGAGTGCTTGAATCAGCCTACCAAAACAAAAGGGAATTAACAGCCCAAAAGGGAGCTACTTCTATATATATATACCCCGGCTATGAGTTTAAGATAGTAAACCACCTAATTACGAACTTTCATCTTCCAAAAACTTCTCTATTGGCATTGGTATCTGCCTTTGCCGGTTTAGAAAATATTAAGGCCGCCTATAAATCCGCAATAAATGATAAATATAGATTGTTTTCTTATGGCGACTCAATGCTCATATTGTAATATCCTATATTTGAAAGAATAGTTTCATCAACCATAATTCAAATTACCTATAACTGCCTATTTAAATCTCAAATTAGGTATATGTAATTTTTTACTTGACTATTAACAGGTAATTTGTTAAGTTTAAGTTAAGAAAATAAGAATATATAGTTAACCACTTGCCGGGCATATAAATTTACACAAAAATTTTAGTTTTTAGTAACTGGCGAAAAATCAAAAGATGAATTAGTTGATATTTATAACTATAATTACTTTTGGGGGTAGCGAA
>JBAXBT010000311.1:0-1647 GCA_037141875.1 Candidatus Riflemargulisbacteria bacterium | reverse complement strand
AAAGGCACAGGATAAAGCAATATGTGTTCTTAAAAAATTTGATGTTTGTGAATCAATATCGATTATGGACGGTATGCCTGTAGGAATTGATCCTGATGATTTTGTTCTAGATAAAGGATTGAAAGAATTCTTGGGTAAAGAACGGAAGCTAACTGATGCCGAAATAATAGAGATTCAAAAAGAAGCTGCTAAAAAAACGCTTAATTAGGTTTAAAAGGATATTAATGGATCTACCCTCTTTTGTTAAGATAGATGCGGTTTCTTCTCGTCTAGAAACGTTAATGCAGCAGTATGCAGAGAAAAAATCTATAATATCTTTTTCTAATAGTTTTAATGCGGATACTATTACTGAGTGCCCACGGCGTTTGGTTTATAGAGCTATGGGGGGCAGCACTTCATTAGATGCAAATAAATTCTTGAAGGATCGTGCCGCTTTTTTTTGTAATAATAAATGGTATGAGTATTTATCGGAATGTAAATCCATTAGATTAATAGATACTAATTTAAGTGTTGCAGATTGTAATTATAATATAGTATCAAATGTTGATGTTGTTTTGCGTATAGATGAAAACATTTATGCGGTTAAGATAGAATCTGTTGACAGTGCTAATTATCAAAATGTTCAAAAAACAGGGGCTTTTAAGAAGCACGTTGTTGCGGTAATGGTGGAAATGTGGTTGGCTGAAATCAATAATGGATTGTTAATTTATGAAAACAAAGATAATAATAATTTTGTTGTTTTTCATATTGAACCATATAGTCCTATGATTAAGTCTATTGCTAAAAAATGTGAAATGATGTTTGACTGTAAAATTAGTGGTATTTTACCGGAAAAACCCTATAAGGAAAAAAAATCTAATGAATGTACTGTTTGTGAATTTAAAGATAGGTGTTGGCTTTAACAAGGGGATTTCGATATGATAAAGACTGAAGAAATAATGTCTGATATTTTAATTAATGATGAGTCTGAAGGTGAGGCTGTTTTTTCGTGGCATTTGCCCGAAGATGGAAAATTTATTAAGATAGATAGGGAACAAGAAGATAAAGATGTTATTCATTATCAAAAGACTGGTGATCGTGAAATATTTGAGAGATTATATCAAAATAGAATTCAATCTTTACAAATATGGGCTAGACGGCATCATTATTTGACAGACAGTAAAGAAAATATGTTTGGAGAACTGCGATTTTATTTTATGAAAGCTGTTTTGAAATATAAAAAAAACAGAGGTTCATTTAATACGTGTCTTTTTACATTTCTTTTAAATTGCATTAGAAATTTGAAGATTGGTAAAAAAGCTAAAAAGAGAAAGCCAGAAGGTGCTGATCCTAATTCAATGAGTAATTTCGTTCTGTCGTTAGACTACTCTTATGGCAATGGAGATGAAAGCAACGGTAGATCTCTTAGAGAAATTTTATCCGATAAAATGGAGGATAAAAAGGGAACGGTGGATCAAATATATCTTGAGGAAACATTAAATATGCTTTCCAATAAAAATTATGTTGTTAAGAAATTTTTGAAAGGCCTTAGCGATGGTAATACATTGGGCAGTATGATTAAGGTGTTTAAAACTAAAAAAGGTAATATCAAAATCAACAAAAATCAATTTAAAAGGTTGTCAGCTAAAAATAGAAGTAAAAATTTAG
>JBAXBT010000310.1:0-1654 GCA_037141875.1 Candidatus Riflemargulisbacteria bacterium | reverse complement strand
TTATTACTACGTCAGTAGCTGTTATTCTTGATACAACTCCGCCAACAATGTCAATTTTTAACATTGTTATTTCTCGAGATGTTTCTAGGGATGTTGGGGAAGTTCCAATATCTGACGATTATGGGATTTGGTATAACAAGGATGTTATTTTGGGATATATTACTTGGAGTAGCACTCAACAAACAGACGATTCATTAGTTACAGGTAATATTTATATAAAAGGCAATAAACTAAGCACTTATGAATCAATAGGATTTATGGATTCCTCAGCTACTTTTGCTATTCAAGTTGTGCCTGCACAAGCAATCCCTGTGACATTAAGGGCCTATATTAGAGACAAGGCTGGTAATGTGCTAATCACTACGGCCAATGTATATGTTAATACTGATGCTCCAGGTTTGGGGGAGGTTTTTATAGTGCCTGATTTAGCTAGTGATGGTTGGTTCAATCCAAGGGTAGGCTATTATAAACAGCGTAATGTTAGTTTTTACTGGACAAAACCGTATGGTATATTAAGAAATAAGCCATATCAAACAAGAAGTAGTTTAACTGAAAATTGGACTTTGCCACAAAGTAGCACGGAATATAATAACTATTTTGCGATGCCTGGGAATCAAAAAATTATAATTAAGGCGATTGATTATGCTGGCAACATATCTACATTCTCAGCATTAGTGACAGTGGATATTTCTGCGCCGGCCACTGCTTCTGCATGTATTTCTCCAGATGCAGGTTCTCATTATAATGGATTTGATCCTATTGATGGTTACTATGATAATAATGAGGTAATTGTTACTTGGGAGGAAGGAACAGATACTGATTTAGATTTTTATATGATACTGACTCATAATATTAAAGATTTATTGCCAGAAGCAGCAGGTGCATCGTTAAAGATACCTTCTAATGTAAGAGTTGCTACGGTTAATATTACGAGTCAGGGTATAAATACTTTATCTGTTATTGCTGTTGATATGGCTGGAAACTACAGTGTTAAATTGTTGACCGTTAATTTAGATACAATACCACCAACCTTTAGCGTTAAAATCAATGAGTACTTCTTTACAGAAACATCTCAGAATTTGCTTATAATCACAGTTTCTTCTGGTGAGCTTATTGGCAGAAGTACAGGAGCATTGTGGATAACAATGAATATATTCGCTGACGGAGGAGCAAATAAATCAATTACTAAACAATCAGGTACTTTGAAGAAAAATTATAAATATAAGCCTCTTCACAATAAATCTATTAGTAAAAAATAAATATAAAATAAATACAATTTAACTCTTATTTTTATATTGGTATAATATCTGTAATATTTTTATCTTCTTTAATTTGGTTTAAAATATTTTTCCACTGAGGACAGTTTTTGTCAATATAAAGTTGTGCGTTATCAAAGCTTGTACCGGTCAGAAAGAGAGGGTAAAATGCGCAGGTAAATGGGAAATGATCTGAATCATAAATAGAGCATTTGCCTTTTTTAATTTGCCTGCAGGCTTGACCGATATAATAGTTCTCTTCTGTTTTATCAAAAAAAGTATTACATAAATTTTCAGTATAAAAAAAGTTTTTTCTAAGTTCGTCAAAAGTCATAACTTCACCTGAAAAAAAATAGAAATTACAGCATTGTTTACAATTAGAGCAATCAACCTTTAGA
>JBAXBT010000309.1:0-1695 GCA_037141875.1 Candidatus Riflemargulisbacteria bacterium | reverse complement strand
CAGGTATTAAAGTTTCTGTTTGTGGTGAACTGGCAGGCGCACCACATTTAGCTTTTATACTTATTGGTCTTGGTATTGATGAGCTCTCCGTAGGACCTTCGTCAATACTTTCTGCTAAAAAGTTGGTCCGCAATATATCGTTTAAGGAAGCAATTGATGAAGCTGAATTTGCATTAAAACAAGAAAAAGCTTCAAGGATATCAGAACATGTAATGACAACCCTTGACAAAAAACTGGCGTCGGGGAAAAAGGAGACTGAAAATGAAGGTTAGAAAAGCCGTAATACCTGTTGCTGGATTGGGCACGAGGTTTTTACCATACACAAAGGCGATTCCGAAGGAAATGCTACCTATTATTGATCTTCCAGCAATTCATTTCATAGTTCAAGAGGCCATAGATTCCGGAATAGAAAGTATATTGTTTATAACATCAAAAGAAAAGTATTCTATTGAGGACTATTTTGATAGAAACTTCTACCTGGAATATTTTCTCAATAAAAATAAAAACTTTGCAAGCTTAGAAGAATTAAAAAGGATACCTGAAAATGTAAATATATTTTCAGTACGACAGAAGGAAGCTATGGGTTTAGGGCATGCTATTTTACATGCGGCTGATTTTATAGGTAATGAACCTTTTGCTGTTTTTTTACCAGATGACCTTATTTTCTCTAAAGTACCAGCCATGAAAAGAATGATTGAAATCTATACAGAAGCAAGTTGTGGAGTAGTGGCAGTAGAAAAAGTTGCAAAAGAAAAAATTAGTTCTTATGGAATAATAAAACCAAAAAAACTCCGACCTCGTATTTATCAGGTACTTGACATGGCAGAAAAACCAAAGGTGGAAAAAGCTTTTTCTAATCTCGGAATAGTAGGTAGATATGTGCTTTCCCCTAAGATATTTGATTATATAAGAGAGACGAAACCAGGAGCAAAAGGCGAAATACAATTGACAGATGCCTTACGGACTATGATGCAAAAGGAAGGCCTGTTGGCACATGAGTTTGAAGGGGTGCGTTGTGACACTGGCGACAAGTTTGAATATATATTGGCTATTCTTAAATATGCAAGTATGCAAAAAGGGCTCAAAGACAAACTTAAAAAAGCTATTAAAAAAATATTTTAATATATATTGGCTTTTAGCTGTATTAGACAAGTAATTCTTTTGTTCGATTTATTATTAAATAATACAGAAGAAAAAAATAGCAAAAGAAGAAAAAACAATCCAAACAGATATGTTTATATAGCTTTAAATCAACTTGCTAAAAACAAATTAAAGAGTATAATTTTGTGAAAAATAAAATTAAATAAATGGCATTTGCCTCAAGATAAAGGTGTGATAATGGGCCTGAATTTACAAATGGTAATAGACGACCTGCAGACGAAAGCACTTATTAAGCAATCATTCTCTGACGGTAAGGCTGACAGCCTTACTGATTCTGTCATATTTAAATCAATGGAATTAAATGACACTGATAACTCTGTCACTATAACCATGTTTATTAATAGATTATTTGAACCGCAAGCACTGGAGTTATTTACAGGTTATATATCAGGTTTGACAGGCGGCAGAAAAGTTAAATATAGTCCGGCTTTTGCTGTTGAAATAACAGCAGCTCAAGCTGTGAAAACTATGTGGAAAGCATTTCTTGATAAGTTTGATGCTGAAAGAACATGGTTAGAGTATGCCGTGCCTGAG
>JBAXBT010000308.1:0-1698 GCA_037141875.1 Candidatus Riflemargulisbacteria bacterium | reverse complement strand
CTGTAATAAACTGCTTTCGAAGCTAACACCTGGCTTACTTGTTGGGCTGTTGCTTCACTCTCAAATTGAACCGTCAATAGGGTCGCACATTCATCAGGGTCGTTGATGCGACGAAAAGCCATTTTACGGATACCCAAAGACTGCAGTGCTTCTTTAAACAAGGCTTTTTTGCTGCGCAATGTGGTCAAGATGCGCTCTAGTTTACGCAACTGAGCCAGGGCAAAGGCGCCGGTCAGCTCATTCATGCGCATATTGACGCCCAGGATAGTACGATTTCCGAGTTCTACACCCTTACGCAAGGGCAGGTGACCTTGATCATGAAAGGCAAAAGCTCGTTGATAAATATGCTGCAAAAAGAGCTGCTTTTAAAGCAGCTGGCGACTATAATGCATTACAGAAAATTCCTAAAAATGCTTCACCCGTACGTTTGCATAATAGGTGTAAACTTACAGGCAGACCTAAAGGTTATATGCGCCAATTTGGAGTTTCCCGTATTAACTTTAGAGAAATGGCACTTGCAGGATTAATACCTGGTGTCACGAAATCAAGTTGGTAACAAAGTAATAATAAAAATAAAAAAGGAATATAATGATTACAGATCCCATAGCAGACTACTTGACAAGAATCAGGAATGCTGTACTGGCAAACCATAGGATAGTTGAGATACCTTCTTCAAAAATAAAACAAGAAATAACTAAAATTTTATTTGAAAAAGGGTACATCTTGAATTATAAATTTGAAGCTGAAAAAATTCCCGGAACTATTAAAATTGCTCTTAAATACCACCCAGTTACAAAAATTTCAGCCGTAACTAAGTTAGAGAGAATTAGCAAGCCTGGTTTAAGAAAGTACTGTGATTCTGAGCATTTACCAAGAGTAATGAACGGATTAGGCATAGCAATTATTTCAACATCACATGGTATGATGACCAATAAAGAAGCAAAAAAACTCAAGGTTGGTGGAGAAGTACTTTGCTATATTAGTTAAACGGATAAAGGAGATAATAAATGTCACGAATAGGAAAATTACCCATACCCATACCCAATGGAGTTACTGTAGCAATTTCAGATAAGAATCTTGTTACTGTTAAAGGGCCTCTTGGAGAGTTGAAACAACAAATTGATTCTGCAATTACTGTAGAACTTGATGGCAGTACAGTACATGTTAAAAGACATACTGAACAGAAAAGTCATAAGTCTTTACATGGTCTTTACAGAGCACTTATTCAAAATATGGTTGTTGGTGTTTCTGCTGGTTATAAAGTTGAGCAAGAACTCGTTGGGGTCGGTTATAAAGCTATTAGTACAGGGCAACAATTAGATCTTTCTTTGGGTTATTCACATAGTATTGTGCTCATATTACCTGAAGAAATAAAAGTTGAGACACTTACTGAAAGAGGTAAAAATCCAAAAATAATTTTGCAGTCAAACGATAAACAACTTATTGGAATGGTAGCTGCCAAAATTAGGTCGCTAAGAAAACCTGAACCATATAAAGGTAAGGGTATTAAATTCGCTAATGAAGTACTTAGAAGAAAAGCAGGAAAATCTGCAGCAGCAAAATAAATAAATAAATTTTGAAACAATGAAGGTAGATAAAGTATATAGAAGAAATATGCCTAAGTCGCATAATAAAGCGAAAATTGTAATTAAAAAGAATACGCACTATACAATATTTAAAATTTATGATGATTGTGGA
>JBAXBT010000307.1:0-1703 GCA_037141875.1 Candidatus Riflemargulisbacteria bacterium | reverse complement strand
TCTAATAAGTCATACCAAAATACCAATGTCATTCCTGACATTGTAAAATCATAATAATATCTATTTCAAGAAGAAACAACTTTATGCTAAATTAATTTATTTGTATAAAATGTTCTTCAAAGTAAGAATATGATGCGTAAGAATATATATATTTCCACTCATACCACCTATTACCGCACATGGATATGTTATAACACAGCTGTTATCCTTACATGAATCAAAACTACTTAACATTTTTCCATTATTGTCATATACATTAATTTTGTTTTCATCGCTGACATTAAAATAAACGTTACCCTCTGGCGTGATTGCCAGTGTCTGATAATTAGACCATTTTTTTATATTCCTTAATGGCCAAACTTTTTTAAACAATCCGTCATTACTAAAAATAGCTACTCCATGTTGTCCAGAAGCCATACCAACCAAACAATATATATCATCATTTGGACCAGCATAAATTTTGTCGATATCAACGAACTTATATTTCGACTTATTTACTGCATCAATACTTAAAATTTCTTTAAAATCAGGGCCATATTTATGAATAGAATTATCTTTGCCATCAACAACAAAAATATTACCTTTTGAATCGACTTCCATCCATCTGGATGTAGTACCTGACTTGAGAGTTATAGTATCTTTTAACTTTAAATTTTTATTAAATCTATGCACAATACCAATTTTATCCAAAATATAATATTCATTTCTAAATCTACTATACAATTGTTTATTGGAGTTTCCACATTGTAAACATGTATCATTTGACCTGATTCTTTATTGAACTGTATTACCTGACCACGGTTTGGATCTACACCAAAAAGCGAATCACCATTTTCATTAAAATACCAGATTCCTGTATATGGATGATGATCCCACAAGCGAACAAATTCAGGCTTAATTTGTTTTCTGGTTGACTCTTTTGTAACTAACAAAATCTCGCCAATAGTAAATGCTAATAGTAAACCTACAATAGCAAACAAAAGCGTGCTATTCTTTTTTTTCACTGGCGTTTCTACCGCTTTGTTTTGTGTCTTTTTTGAAGCTAAAGTTGCTATAACTGGTACTTTTCTTGCTACACTTTTCTTATTGCTTTTAACTTTTGCCATTGTATCCTCCCAAGTTTTTTTACTAAAATCTAAATATAATCATCAATACTGTATATTTTTAATTGTTACAATCTGATGTGTATAAACATATAACTCCCCATTCATACCACCTGTAATACATGCAGGAAAAGTAAGAACGCACTCATCATTCTTACACGAATTATCATTACAGGATTTGAACTTACTTACAAGCCTTCCATTGTTAGTAAAAACATATATGTTATTCGTTGAATTAGAGTTTATATATATATATCCATCTGCAGCAATCGCAAGACTATCCCATCTTGAAAACTCTTTTATGTTTCTTATCGTCCATTCTTTTTTAAACTTACCATCTTTACCGAAAATACTAACTTTTTTTCGAGAATTATCATCAGCACCAGAAAGACAGTATATATCATCATTAGGGCCTACAAAGATTTTTAATAGAACATTAAATTTTCCATTTGCCAGACCTTTACCGCCAAAAGTAAGCATTTCATTTAGCGCTGTGTCAAATTTATGGACTGTCATTGTATGACCATCAACTACAAACAAATTATTTTCCGAATCATTTTCCATCCAAATCGGCTTCAAACCAACAGGAAGAACTACTTT
>JBAXBT010000306.1:0-1723 GCA_037141875.1 Candidatus Riflemargulisbacteria bacterium | reverse complement strand
TGGAACGACCTCCTTAAAAATCTCTAAAAATGAACTAATTGATTCTCATGACTTTAAAGTGCTTGATTATTTGAAAATAAATTATCCTGAACATTTAACTAAAAAGATTACTGATTTCACTCAATTTAAAGACTATATAGTTCGTTCATTTAACAAAATAGATGGTGAGGCAGACGAAACTAAGGTAATTGAACGAAAAGTTTTGGTGACTTTGCCCATGAGCCATTATACTTCCAGAATTATTCCAGTATCTATGCCTATTAGTGGTAATAGAGTAGAGCATGAACATAAGGTGGATCTTATCAATATGGCTAGAGAAAAGTGTAAGGGGGGAATAATCCTTCATACGGCACCATTAACGTATAGGATTGACGGTAAGGTTATTAAAGATCCTATTTTTAGAACAGGTTCAGAGTTATCGATGGATTTATTTGTGGTTTCTTATAATGAATTTATTTACGAACAGTTCAATAATCTTATTTCATCGCTTAATATGCAGCTTGGTAAATTTATTGCTCCTCCATTTTCATTTATCAACCTTTTTTTAAATAAAGCTAGTGCAAAGGAAAGAGAGCAAGATGTTTTCTGTATTGATGTTGGTGGAGAAGTTACTTTTGCTTATTATATTAGTAACGGTCTTTTGCGTAACTTCATATCCTTACCATACGGTGGAGATATTATGAGCCGGGATTTAGCATATGTTTTAAAGACAAAAATGTCTGATGCTGAAAAATTAAAGGTAACTTATTCTTCAATGGATTCTGAAATAGAGAAAGATGATATTCTTAATAAAGAGTTTAATTATTCATTAAAAGAGATCAATCAAGTGGTAGCAGCACGATATGAAGAGATTATCACTATGATAGAGGATGAGATGGAAGTTTCTACAATCGTTGATAATAGACCTAAGCTATTGCTTTTGGGTAAGGGTAATCCAGCAGGTGCCGATAAATTCCTTAGTGAACGTTGGGATCTAGAGGTTTTTGACGTATCTTCTATTTCCAGTCAACCAGAACATATTTATGCAGTAGGTAATATTCATTACTCTCAAAATAATGAGATTTTTCTTTACGATAGCGCTTCTATTCAAAAAAGCATCTTTACGAGGATGTTTAGGGCAGTTGAAGATTTGTTTTAATATGATATACTTAAAAAAGGTGATGAATAATCTCAATATGTGGAGTGTGGCATGGAAGAAATAAAACAATTTGCAAAAATTAAGGTAATTGGAGTTGGCGGCGGTGGAAATAATGCTGTTAACAGAATGGTCAGAATGGGACTTGATGGAGTTGAGTTTTGGTCAGTTAATACAGACTCTCAAGCATTAACAAGTACTTTAGCTGAAAATATTTTACATATAGGGAAAAATCTTACCAAAGGGCTTGGTGCAGGTGCTGATCCTGAGACAGGCGAAAAAGCTGCAATGGAGAATGAAGAAGATATTAAAGAAGCAGTACATGATGCTGACATGTTATTCGTCACTTGCGGTATGGGAGGCGGCACTGGTACAGGAGCTTCGCCCGTAGTTGCAAGATTAGCAAAAGATTCAGGTGTTTTAACCATTGGGGTTGTTACCAAACCATTTCGTTTTGAAGGTCCAGTAAGAAGAAAACAAGCAGAAGCAGGCATTGAAAGGATTCGTGAGAACGTTGATGCTCTTATTGTTATTCCTAATGATAAATTACTTCAAGTAGTAGAAAGAAACACTCCATTAAAAGATGCT
>JBAXBT010000305.1:0-1742 GCA_037141875.1 Candidatus Riflemargulisbacteria bacterium | reverse complement strand
TATTTTTAATCTCTTTTTGGAAGCCAATAATTCCTTAAGATCTTCGGCATTTATTACATCTACTAAACCTTTAATAATAGTATTCATGCTACATCCTTTTGAAAAAATCGTTAACTAATAAATCCTCTTGTGATAATATATCATATGCTAAAAACTGACAATAAGTTCATATTCAATGGAGGAAAAAGTTAATTGGTTTTTGAAAGAAGAGTTCCACTATCTGTAGGGAAAAAACCCAAAACATCTTCAGGCCGACATAAAAGTGGGTTTAAAAGCCATCAACAAAGAAGAAGAAATGAGAAATTTAGATCTTTTTTACTAGCTATTTTCCTAAAAGGATCCGTAGTTGCTGCTGGTCTTGGATTTCTCTTATTTTTATATATATTATTTCTCCTTAAAACTCTACCTGATGTTAGAGTTATCGCTACTTTTGTTCCTAACCAAACTACCAAGATTTATTCTGCAGACGGAGTTATCCTTGCTGATCTTCATAAAGAAGAAAATAGAATAACCATCCCCTACTCCAGAATATCAGACACAGTAAAAAAAGCAGTTGTCGCTATGGAAGATGCTAGATTCTACGAACATCATGGCGTTGACCCAATCGGCATCTTAAGAGCAATGACCGTTAATATCATTAAGGGAGGAAAGGTTCAAGGCGCCAGTACTATAACCCAACAATTGGCAAGACACCTATTCCTGACTAAAAAGAAAAAATTCTCTCGTAAAGTTGCCGAAGTAATTCTCGCCATTCAAATAGAGCGACATTACACCAAAGAGGAAATATTACATATGTACCTTAACCAAGTATATTGGGGACATAATTCATATGGAATAGACTCTGCGTCACAACAATATTTTGGAAAAAGTGCTTATAATTTAACTATTGCTGAAAGCGCCATGTTAGTAGGAATGTTACAAGCTCCTGAAGCTTTTTCTCCATACAAGAATCTTAAAACAACTATGAAACGTAAAGACATGGTTTTAAAAAGAATGCTGGATGTCAGATTAATAAGCAGACAACAATACCTCACCAGTAAAAAAGAAGCCTTGGTCATTGCTCCTCGTAAAAAATTAAAATATAGAGCGCCTTATTTTACTCAAGAAGTTATTCGACTACTCGTAAACATGTATGGAGAAGAAGAAGCATATAATGGTGGGCTAAAGGTATATACCCCTATTATCTGGGAAATGCAAAAAGAAGCCGAATCTGCAGTAGAATGGGCAGTATCAGAGAGCGTCAATCAAAGTCTTAACTTTAGCCAAGCCGCTATGCTAGCTATCGATCCTCGAAATGGCAATATTGTTACTATGGTTGGTGGCTATGATTTCCTAAACAATCATTACAACAAAACAATGCATGCTCATAGACAACCAGGTTCTTCTTTTAAACCTTTTGTTTATTTAACCGCACTCTCTAAAAGGTTATCTCCTGGTACTATCGTAAACGATTCGCCTGTAGTTTTAATACTTTCCAAGGGCCATATGCTCCTAAAAACTACGATTTAACCTATGATGGAAGAATACCTATTCGTAAGGCACTAGAGAAATCCATAAACACTATTTCAATTAAATTAGTAGATATGGTATCTCCAGAAGCAGTTGTTGCAACTGCTAAACAATTTGGAATAACAACTCCTCTTTGGCCATATATTTCAATAGCTAGGCTCACAAGAAGTTATTATGATGGAACTAACTTCTGCCTATGGAGCTCTTGCTACTGGCGGACTACTTGCTAAACC
>JBAXBT010000304.1:0-1747 GCA_037141875.1 Candidatus Riflemargulisbacteria bacterium | reverse complement strand
TCTTTAGAAAAACAGTTTGTTCTTGATAGTTATATTGAAGCAGGTGCACCAGAGGAGATAGCATATTTGTCTCATCCTCATTTAGGTAGTGACAACCTTATAACGCTTGTAAAGAGATTACGTCAGATGTTTCAAGAAATTGGCGGGAAGGTAGAATTTGAAACTACGCTTGAAGATATAGTCGTCAAGAATGGCAAAGTTATAGAAGTTAAAACATCCAAGGGGACATTATCTGCTGATTATTTTATTATTGCTCCAGGTCATTCTTCTTATTCTACTTATCGAATGTTAATAGCTAGAGGAGTGCAATTTGCTACTAAGAATTTTGCTGTCGGGGCAAGAGTAGAACATCCTCAAAAGCTGATAAATATTGCACAATGGGGGAAGGATGAACTGCCAGGTGTTACTTCTGCTGAATATCGTCTGACATGTAACACTAAAGATAGTAGTTCTGTATACACCTTTTGTATGTGTCCGGGGGGAATAATTGTTCCTTCAACCGCAACAGCTAAGAGTAATATTGTTAATGGTATGAGCTTTTATAATCGACAAGGGGAATTTGCAAATGCCGGGTGTGTTGTTGCAGTTGACCTAAATGATTTATTACAAAAAACAGTAAGTCCATTAGAAGCATTAGATTGGGTAGAGCAGTTGGAACAATCTTTTTATAATGCTACTAATAATTATCAAGCAGTTGCTTGTAGTATTTCTGATTTTATTAATGAAAAAGAATCAAAAGACTTATCGCCAACAAGTTATCCTTTAGGGCTTATTTCTGCGCCGATTTGGGAAATGTTTCCTTCAAGTATAAGTAATGGGCTGAGAACAGGGCTAATTGATTTTAGTCGAAAAATAAATGGTTTTGAGTCAGGTCAAATAATAGGACTTGAGAGTAAGACTTCTTCTCCAGTTCAAGTTGTACGTGATGAAAACTTGAGATGTGTAGGGTTTGATAATCTATATATCGTTGGCGAAGGTAGTGGTCATAGTGGTGGGATTATTTCCAGTGCTGTGGATGGAATAAAAACAGCTTCACTTTTAAAATAATTTATATAAAGTTTCAGTATTTCTATATTTTTGATATTATGTTTAAGTAATGTTTAGACTTCTCAAAAAAAATCTTCTTTTTATTTATTGTTTTATTACATTATTTGTAGCAACTATTTATGTTTATTCTGATGTTAATAAGTTTAATTATGTTAATTATGATGACAATGAATATGTTTCAGAAAATTATAATATTCAAAAAGGTATAAATGCAGAAAGTTTAAAGTGGTGTTTTACCGCTGTTCATTCTAATAACTGGCACCCAGTAACTTGGATTTCGCATATGGTTGATTTTAGTTTATTTGGTATTAATCCTGCTGGTCATCACATTGTTAGCGTAGTTATTCATATTGTTAATGTTTTTTTGCTTTTTATTCTTTTATATCTTATGACAGTGGTGCGTTGGCCTTCTTTGCTGGTATCAGCAGTATTTGCCTTACATCCTGTACATGTAGAGTCAGTGGCTTGGATAGCAGAACGTAAGGATGTTTTAAGTGCCTTTTTTATGTTTTTGACTATCATTAGCTATTATTTATATGTAAAGGATAAGAAAGCAACTAAGTGGATTAGTTATATTTTCGCATTAGTTCTTTTTGCTCTTGGTTTAATGTCCAAGCCGATGCTGGTTACATTGCCTTTCGTGTTGTTGCTTTTAGATTTTTGGCCATTATCACGGATGAAAAAAGATATTTGGGTATGG
>JBAXBT010000303.1:0-1751 GCA_037141875.1 Candidatus Riflemargulisbacteria bacterium | reverse complement strand
TTTGGCCATATATTTCAATAGCCTTAGGTTCACAAGAAGTTTATATGATGGAAATAACTTCCGCTTATGGAGCTCTTGCAACAGGTGGACTACTTGCTAAACCAATCTACATCAAAAAAATTGAGGACAGAAACGGTATTGAGTTATATAGCAATAAACCAGAAGTAAAACGTGTTTACGAACAAAATCTTGTATATGCACTTGTAGAAATGATGAAAGGTGTTGTTGATTACGGAACTGGTAAAAATGCAAAACTTCCAAGACCAGCTGCTGGCAAAACTGGTACTACATCCGATTATAAAGATGCATGGTTTATTGGATTTGTACCACAACTTGTTTGTGCTGCGTGGGTTGGCAACGACGACAATACACCAATGAATAAAGTTGTTGGAGGTTATATCCCTGCATTAATGTGGAAACAATTTATGAATACTGCCTTAACTAATATTCCAAGACTAGATTTTCCTTATCCGGGTGGAATGGTTAACGTAGACGTATGTTGGGATGATGGTAAGAGATATAACAATATAGGGACTCACTCAGTTGAGAAATTCTGGGCTGGTTATGAGCCAAAAGATGTTAGCTCAATAAGACCAAACCAAGTTCAAAAAAGAAGCGAAGAACCTTCTACTACTCCTCCGGCTGATAACAGCCAAGACAACTGGGTTAACGAGTTCATTAACTAATCCTTTTTACTGCAACTTCTTGTTTCCTAGTTCGATATATTTTATATGAAATTAAAAATCATTAGTTTAACAATTCATCCTAATAACAACTTTGGATTAACTATAAATACAGATAAATTCAAAGATTTAAGCATATTATTTAAATATTTTTATGATAACGTTGACGAAAAAACTAAATCACTCAAATTGAAACACGACTCATTTGGATTAATAACTTTACACATTCCTTCTTACCAAGGAAGAAGAAGATTCTTAATGAAAGTTGAAACATTCCCGAATCTCGTATTTAAAGTGCCATACAAATCAAGAGGAGAAGAAGCATTAGCTCTAATAAAAAAAGAATTAAGTAACATAATACAATTTATTGAGACATTCCATATTGGACTTACAAAAACAAAAACAGTAGATGGGATTAACCTTGTTAGTATTCCAGACATAGCTCCTGTAGCCTTTCTAATTGATGATGCTAATAATTTTGGAGCCTGTGTTCAAATAACAGCTACACCCTGCAATAAAATACCAAATTTCCAAGGCGATAAATTGCAAAAAAAATATTATAACCAAGACTGGAATGTTGACAATACTAAACCAGAAAATTTTGCTTTTATGAAAAATGAGGATGGCTCTAATAAATTAGTAATACTAGACACTGATGGTGTCTTCCCCTACTCTAATAATATTTAAATTGCTTTTTAAAGAACTTAAAAACTAGTCCTCAAAAATCTCACTTATTGAAGTGTTATTGTGATTCCTTTGAATAGCTTCAGCAAATAGTGGAGCCGTGGAAAGAACTACAAGCCCTGGAAACTGTTTTTCAGCTGACAATGGTATCGTATTGGTAACAACAACTTCTTTAAAATTTGCCTCTTTAAGACGCTCTATAGCAGGACCTGAGAATACTGCATGAGTAGCAACTAGGTACATATCTTTATTACAGCCATGTTTCCTAAGTACAGCAATCCCTTGAGTAACACTTCCAGCTGTATCAACCATATCATCATAAATTAGCACTGTTTTATTCTCAACATTACCAACAACATTTACAATCTCAGCTCTATTATGCCC
>JBAXBT010000302.1:0-1752 GCA_037141875.1 Candidatus Riflemargulisbacteria bacterium | reverse complement strand
CATTAAGAGTGGCAATAACTGTGGCTGCTGTATCGCCAAATCCACCACCTAAAACAGCATCAAGTAAATCTATACCAGTGGGTAAAGTTTCTACAATACCATCAGATGTTGCTATATCAGCTTTATCTAAAATAAATGCATTAAGATCTCTTTGAAGATCTGCACATTGTTTCATTTCATCATCTGTCATTACAACATTACCAAAATCACTAGTTATAATTCTAACTGGTTCTGGAGTTTTAGCAGGTTGAGCAGCAGCTACTGTAGCATTAGATCCTGTACCCGGGGGTCTGCCTCTTTTCTTTTTATTCTCTTCTATTTTTTGCTTTTCATCTTCTGTTAAATTAATATTAATTCCAGTTGCAGCAACTTCTTTAACAACAGCTTCTATTGCAGCATTATCAATTCCAAGTTCATTTGTGGTTTCATTTTCCATTTTCAATTTCCCCTTTATTAATTTTTTCAATTTGTTTTGCTAAAGATCTTATATCAGTTACTTCTTCTTCCTCATCTTTTTTATTTAACCCATTTCGTATTTTAATTTCTTCAAATGTTAATTTATGAACTTCTTGCCTTAATCTTAAAAGAGTAGAAAAATATTCTGAAAATATTTTTAACTTCTCATCCATCATAAACTTATTTCTATAATTAATATCTTTAGGAAACATATCACCCAAGTTTCCTTTTAAACCTTCTAATTCAGTAACATATTTTTCAATAGACTCTCTAGAACCATCTATTTTATTAAGAAGGCTATCAATCTTTTCTTGTATAGTAACAGGCATATAATCTCCTTTGTATAATTTATTCTAGATATAAAAAAAGAATTCCAAAAAATTTTTTAACGTAGAAAAAGCCCCTGCTAATATATTTCAATTAGCAGGGGCTTAGTAACTAAAAACAAATTACTTAGAAATCTTAGCTTTCTTTGCTTCCCAGCGTTTGATTTCTTTTTCAACAGCAGCTGTGCATTTTTCAGGATTTGCAGCTTTTGAACAAGAAGACTTCTTGCTTCTTAATGTTTCAATTGTCTGTTCAATAGCTTTGAGTTTATATTCTTTAACACATTTCTTAAACTCTTCACCAGCTTTGCCCTTACAGGCTTGAGCAGCAGCCGAGAAATAACGCTTATATAACAAATAAGCAAGAGTACTAACAATAGCGGCAGAAATAATAACAACACCTGCTGTAGTTTTTTGCTTTTTTGATAAATTACTTAATTTATCTTTTGCTTTAATTCCAGCAGCTTTAATCTCTTCAATAACTTTTGCAGCAGCTTTCTTGCTCTTTTCATAACCAACTTTAGCACCAGCTCCAATTTTAGATGCAGCAGCTTTAGCACCAGATTTAACTGCGGCAGCGCCCTTCTTAATATACTGAGCTTCCTGAACAAGTTCTGCAGTTGATTCAAAAAGACTAACTGAACGATTTTTATTTTCAACTTTGCTTTCTTCAACAAAATTAGCAAAATTAATTGCGGCGAATGATTCAAGAACTTCTGAATCCATATAACGATCTTTTGAAGACTTATTAAAGCAAAGATTCATAAGCTGTTCATAAGTAGCTTCTTCTTTAATAAATTTCTTCTGGATCTGTTGATCAGATTCAGTTACAAACTTATTATTGTTGCATGCTTCTGTTAAATAAGCTCTCATTGCCCATACTAAGTCGTTCTTCATTTCTTGAGTGAGAATACTCATAATTAAAACCCTTTTTTTAATAACCATTTTACGTGATTATGTCTTTCAAAAT
>JBAXBT010000301.1:0-1769 GCA_037141875.1 Candidatus Riflemargulisbacteria bacterium | reverse complement strand
CTTTTTTCATCGCTACGAAAGTTGCTTGAAGAATATTAACCCTATCTATTACGTCATGATTGACTACCCCTACAGCTACCGCAAGTGATTCAGCAACTATCTGCTGATAGATTTTCTCACGTTGAGTTGAACTTAACTTTTTGGAATCTTTAAAAGCTGAAACATCTTGGTTCTTAGAAAAGATTACCGCAGCTGCAACTACAGGTCCAGCTAAAGCACCTCTGCCTGCTTCATCTACCCCTACTACATAAGAACCGGCAAGGCCGGAACTCATGTTAGGCAAACTTTTTCATAACTAAAACACCATTATGACCACCAAAACCAAACGAATCAGAAAGAGCAACATTAACCTCTGACTTCCTGGCTACATTAGGAACGTAGTCAAGATCTAAACCTAGCTCAGTATCTGGGGTATCATAATTAATTGTTGGAGGAACCATACCAGTTTCGATAACTTTTGCAATAAAAACTGCCTCTATTGCACCAGCCGCCCCTAAAAGGTGACCAGTCATAGACTTTGTTGAACTAACCATTACATTATAAGCATGCTCACCAAATACAGACTTAATAGCATTTGTTTCTTGCTGATCATTAAGCTTTGTTGATGTGCCATGTGCATTAATATAGTCAACATCTTCTGGGTTTAATCCAGCATCTTTAAGCGCCATTTTCATCGCTCTAGCAGCACCATTACCATCTTCTGGAGGAGCAGTTAAGTGATACGCATCACCTGAAAGACCAAATCCTACTAGCTCCGCATATATCTTCGCACCTCTTGCCTTGGCATGCTCTAACTCTTCTAATATTACGATTCCAGCGCCTTCACCCATAACGAATCCATCTCTATCATTATCAAAAGGACGACTTGCTTTCTCTGGCTCATCATTTCTAGTAGATAGCGACTTTGCAGCACAAAAACCTGCCATGCCTAAGGGCGTGACTGCAGCTTCTGAGCCACCAGCAATCATAGCAACTGCCTGACCATCTTGAATAAACTTATAACTATCACCAATAGAATGCGTACCAGAAGCACAAGCAGTTGTTACACAAAAATTTGGTCCCTTAGCTCCTGTTTCAATACTAACAATTCCTGCGGCCATATCATTAATCATCATAGGAACTGTAAATGGAGATACTTTCCGTACACCTCTCTCATGCAACGCAATAGCATTCTCAGCCATTACATCAATTCCACCAACACCAGAACCTATACCCACTCCTATCATGTCTGATTCAGCTGCAATATCAATCCCTGAGTCTTTTATTGCTTCTTTAGATGCAGCCAATGCATATTGAATGAACTTAGACATTCTCCTAGCATCTTTTGCATTCATGCCAAAGTCTTCAGGATTAAATCCTTTTACAGTACCAGCAATCCTTGTAGGAAAATCAGTAAATCCTTCATCCTCAAGATAAACAACTCCACTTTTTCCTGCAAGTAAATTATTCCATGTTGTATTTGTGTCATTACCTATTGGCGTAATAAGTCCCAATCCTGTTATAACTACTCTTTTCTTCGTCATGCTACTTCCTCCGAACAATTTTTGATTTCCTTTAATAGATTCTGAATTATAACTTTTACAGGAAGAATATCTTTAATCTCATTAAATCTTGCTCCTGCAAAAACTATACCATTTTCGACATCACCTTGTTGTGATCTAATCAAGGACTCTATTATACAAAATCTTCTACTACAGGACTTCAGACAGAGATGTGTACAACGATCCTTTATCTGTCCACTTTCAATCTTAGTGATATAGGCATTTGGA
>JBAXBT010000300.1:0-1778 GCA_037141875.1 Candidatus Riflemargulisbacteria bacterium | reverse complement strand
AGAACATTTTTTATATATTCTAATTAAAAAGATAAGTATTTTTTTAACCATATTTTCTCTTCAAGTATGCCAACTGGGTTAACCAGTCTTGTTTTAACTCTTCGAAGGAAGGATCTTTAGCAAAAGTGTTTGAAATAATTACGTAATCCCCTGTTAAGTCTGGCTTATTACACCTAAATATCTCTCTTATCCTTCGCTTTATCTTATTCCTTTTTACAGCTCTCTTGTCAACTTTCTTGCTTACTATTACACCAAATCGAGTTACATTGTCTGGCTTAAAATAAACTATTAAACTTCTTCCGGTTGCTTTCTTCTGCTCTGCATAAACTGCTTTGAATTCTGAGTATTTTCTTAACCGAAGACCTTTATCAAAAGAAAAATCTTTAAACAGCTATTTTAGCCCTTCCCTTTTTACGACGAGCGCTTAATACTGAACGTCCTCCGACTGACATTGATCTAACAAGAAAACCATGTGTCTTGTGTTTTTTTCTACTATTTGGCTGAAAGGTCTGCTTCACTGGAACTACCTCCTAAAACTTTTACTACTACTTTTACTAGTTTGTATAACGTATGAGCATTATAAGAGAAAATAACTATAGGGTCAAATAAAAATTTAAAATGCTTTTTCGTAGTATGAAGCGAAGGTCTCACAAGGATTAGTGTAGGCATAAAGATGTTGTTTTTCAACAGGCGCAATTAAGGAATATTTACCATACTTGCTCTGCTTACTCTTCATGGAATCCATATCAAAATTATGCTTTTGTGCAATCGTCTCTTGTTTGCTGAGTTTTATTTGTTGATGCTCAATATTATACACTCTATTATCACCAATATATGTTTGCTCATAATGAACTACATCACAACCACTCTTTAATGTAAAATGAAAAAACTCATCAAAACTCATGTTATTTGTATGAACAGAGTGGCCTACCTCATGCTTAACAACAGGAACTAGTTGTCCCGCATTATCCAAATCAAAAACTAAAATCCTTTGACTAGTTTTATCATATGCACCATAAACTTTTGTGTTATGCCTTTTAGCAAAAATAGACTCAGGCATAGTTTCCATATTCAGCTGAATGCTCTTATTCTTTACTATTGTCTTAACACCCTTCAAGTGGTCACCTGGAAGATTAGCAAGCACATAGTTAAGCAACCTTAATTCTTCTTCAGAGAATGGTATATCGGAATTATGAACTTTGATTTTAAATTTTTCTTCGATTTCTTTAGCCAAAAACTGAAGTGCCTCAGGTATATTCCGTAGTTGGATATTATACCCAATATTTTGTTGCTGTTGTGCTTCAATATTAGGTCTGAAAGATGGTGTAAACCTTCCAAGCCCAGCTCCATCCAAATTAGACGCGGAAAGGCCTTGAGAGCCCCACGCGCTTATTCCAGACATATTAGAACCAATACCTAGTACCATTTATTACCCCTTATTCTTTCCCTATTCAAACAACTTATAACTGACCATACTCTCTATTTTGGAAATGGTCTTCATGAAATTCTGTGCTGATACTATGTTTATCTTAGACTCCAAACCGGTCTTTAACTCGAAAAACCCGTTATTGTCTTTAATTAACTGTGACTGATCAGCGTTCTTATGATAGGTGCCATCGTTTGATGTCTCAACAGAAAATCCCCTTTTTGCAAATTCATCCCAGAAATTCTTGCAAATTGAGTCTTCTTTAAGATTTAGTTTATGATCTACCCTTTTATATGTCATATTAACCACCCCATTTTTCGTTCTTATATAAATATATCGAACGAAAGATGAA
>JBAXBT010000299.1:0-1788 GCA_037141875.1 Candidatus Riflemargulisbacteria bacterium | reverse complement strand
GGTTTGTATTCTCCATATCCCGCAATGGATATTCGCTCAGGTCTTATATTAGATTTTTTTATAAAGATTTGAGCTACATTTAGAGCTCTTGAGGAGGAAAGCTCCCAGTTGGAGTGGTATCCTTGTTTTATGTTTGGAGCGACGTCATCAGTATGACCTTCAATTATTATGTTATTGTTGATATCTGCAAGGGCATTTCCTATTTGTGCGAGAATATCATAAGATTCTGGTAATAGCTCAGCACTTCCTGATTTAAAAAGGATTTGATTTTTAAAAGATATTTCTACGTTGCCATCGTCGTTGTATCTGCCTTGTACTCCATCATCATCAATACTTCTAGTTCTAACAATAAACAGAATGTCGTTTAGTTTGTCTTGCATACTTGGTTCAGTGTGTTCATTTCCAATAGATCCCGGCATTACATCTACTTGTGTTTCTGTGTTTTGAGGAGCTTTGCGGTATTCTAAGATAGGAATATCCTTTAGTACAGACTGCCCACCGAAGGCTGCATTAACCGAGAGTAGTGCTTTTCTCATTCTGATAAGGTCAAGAGATGATAGCGCATATAGAAACACAAAGAAAACTACTAACTGCATGAGTAAATCAGCAAATGATGCCATCCAGGGTGGGGCACCTTTTTTTATTTCTTCTGGTTTTCTAGCCATTATTAAATGCCTTTTTCTTTTTTGCTTAGTTGTTGTCTTTCTAGTGGAGATAGACATCCGGATAGTTTTTCTTTGATAGTCCTTGGATTATCACCAGACTGGATGGCTAAAATTCCTACAATAATTAGTTCTTTGGTGCCGAGTTCTTGCGCAGCCCTCATTTTTAATTTATAAGCTATAGGAACACAAATAAAGAAAGCACCAAAAGCACCAAAGAAGGTGGTAAGCAAAGCAACAGCCATTGCAGGCCCGAGGGCCTCAGGGTCTGATACTTGACCTAACATCTGGATAAGGCCAACAACAGTCCCAATCATTCCCCAGGCAGGGTAATATTCACTTAGTGCTTCCCAAATGTGTTTTCCAGTATTGTGTCTTTCATTCATGGCATCTTTTTCTAAATTTAAGACCTCTTTAACTGTTTCTGCATCGTTACCGTCAACAACCAATTGGAGCCCTTTTACTAAAAAAGGGAATTTGACATTCTTGAGCTCTTTATCAAGAGCCAAGATGCCTTCTCTTCTTGATTTTTCTGATAAGACAAGAATTTGTTCAAGAATCTCAACAGGATCTTCAGTTGTAGGTTTAATACATATCCCTACCATTTTAAAGCTATCAAAGAATTGCTCCATGGTAAAAGAAATCATGACAGAAGCAGTAGCTCCCCCGATTGTTAATGAAATACCAATCGGGTCGAGGAAGAAGGGTAGATTCTTTATTTCTATCCCATAAACCATACAAGCAACACCAAAAAAGAATCCTATTATTGTAGCTTTATCCATGACTAGCTTAAGCTCATTATCTCTTCATGTTAACTAGTGTTTGTAAGATTTCGTCACCAGTTGTAATGATTTTGGAGTTAGCTTGGAACCCTCTTTGATAAATAATCATGTTAGCAAATTCTTTCGCGATATCCACATTGGACATCTCCAAAGTACCTGCAGAGATAGTTCCTCGTCCACCAGAGTTGGCTGTACCAATCTGTGGCGCACCAGAGTTATTAGAAGTAATAAACATACCGTCAGAACCTTTCAATAGACCAGTTGGGTTATTGAAGGTAGCCACGCCTATTTGTCCAATGTTCTGGTTAAGACCATTGGAGTAGATGCCGATGATTACTCCGTCA
>JBAXBT010000298.1:0-1796 GCA_037141875.1 Candidatus Riflemargulisbacteria bacterium | reverse complement strand
GACTACAAAGATTATTAAAGTTAAAATAAATGAAGAAGAAGTTGAAGTACCGGCAGGCACATCCATTCTTAATGCTGCAAAGAAAGCAGGCATAAAAATCCCTACGCTTTGTTACCATGAAGACCTTCTGCCAACTGCTTCTTGTGGGTTATGCATAGTAAAAATAAAAGGAATGAATAAAAAGGTAAGAGCATGTGCTACTGCTGCAGAAAACGGCATGGAAGTTATCACTCACGATTCTGAGCTATATAATATTCGAAAAATCGTTCTGGAACTTATTCTTTCTAATCACCCTAATGAATGCTTAACTTGTCAAAGGAATGGTCAATGCGAATTACAAACCCTTTCTAAAGAATTTGGAATAAGAGAACAAAATTTTACGCCAATTCTAAAAGCAAAATCTATAGATAAATCCACTACTTCTTTAATTTTAGACAGACAAAAATGCATTTCCTGTGGAAGATGTGTTCAAGTATGCCAAGATGTTCAAGCTGTTTGGGCATTAGAATTCATAGGCAGAGGTTTTACCATGAATATAGCCCCTGCTGGTGACCTGCAACTTAATGAAAGTCCTTGTGTAAAGTGTGGACAATGCAGTGCTCACTGCCCAGTTGGTGCAATAGTTGAAAAGGATGAAGTAGATAAAGTTCTGGAAGGACTACAAGACAAAACTAAACATGCTGTTGTCCAATTCGCTCCAGCAGTTAGAGTTGCTTTTGGTGAAGGATTCGCTCATGAATCCGGAGAAATAGTCACTAACAAATTATACTCTCTGTTAAGAAAATTCGGATTTAAAGCTGTTTTTGATACCAATTTCTCGGCTGACCTTACAATCATGGAAGAAGGTTCAGAATTTGTTGATAAATTTGTGAATGACCCAGGAAGCCTTCCTTTAATTACATCTTGTTGCCCTGGTTGGGTTGATTATTTAGAAAAATACTATCCAGAAATGATACCGCACTTTTCTACCGCAAAATCACCACAACAAATGCTCAGCGCACTTGCTAAAACTTATTATGCTGAAAAAAATGGCATAGACCCTAAAGACATCTTTATGGTTTCTGTTATGCCTTGTACTGCAAAAAAATATGAAATATCCAGAGACTCAAACATGTCAGCAAGTGGCATTCAAGATACTGATGTTGTTTTAACAACAAGGGAACTTGTAAGAATGACAAAGTCTTCAGGCATTATTTTCGAAACATTACCTGAAGGAAAAGCAGATACCATCCTAGGTGAGTATTCTGGTGCTGGAACTATCTTCGGTGTTACTGGTGGTGTTATGGAAGCTGCCATTAGATCAGCTTATTACCTAATTACCAAAGAAGAACTTGGTGATGTTGAAATTACTCCAGTAAGAGGACTTGCCGGCGTAAAAGAAGCTGAAATTGACATTAAAGGAACGAAGATTAGAGTTGCTGTCGCGCACGGACTTAACAATGTAAGGGAAGTAATGAACAAAGTTAAAGAAGCGAAAGAAAAAGGTGAAGAAACACCTTGGCACTTTATTGAAGTTATGGCTTGCCTAGGAGGTTGCATCGGTGGTGGTGGACAACCCTACGGAGTAACTAATACCATTAGAAACAAAAGAACAGAAGGAATCTACACTGATGATAAAAAATCAAAAGCAAGATGTTCTCACCAAAATCCGATGGTTCAAAAACTATATGAAGAATTTCTAGAGTACCCAAATAGTCACAAGGCACATGAGTTACTTCATACAAATTACAAACACAGACCTGTTTACTTAAAGTAATTAGCATTTAATAAATCCCAGTCTTCGACTGGGATTTATT
>JBAXBT010000297.1:0-1799 GCA_037141875.1 Candidatus Riflemargulisbacteria bacterium | reverse complement strand
AATGATAAAGGCAAAAAAGCAACAGCAACGATTTGAAAGTACTATTACCGAATTAAAAAATAAATATAAAGTTACAGTAAACCAAGATACTTCTAAGTAAATTTTGAAAGAAATGAAAAGGAAAACATGAAAAACATTATTAAATTCTTTACATTGTTTTTTATTTTAAGCATTTTGGCATACTCCATGTCTGGATGTGCTACCGCCAAAATTGCCATAACACCTAATGCCTCTGGAATAGATAAAAGCGTACAGGTGTCTGATGAGGATTTTGATTATTGGAAAAAAACAGCACAGGATGGAAAAGATTCAATAGAGAGATCACGCGGGACCTTTTGGTCAGGACAATATTATTACAATAAAAAAAATTATTCTGATGCTATAAAATATTTTGAATTTAATGAAAAATATTATTCCGATACTGATATGGGTTATCTTTCAGTAGTAAGATTGTTTGATATAAATATTGAACAAAATGAAATTGATAAAGGACTCGAGAGGCTTAAGCTATTACTTGAAAAACGCCATCAGTTCTCAGTTTTTCAGGATGTGGCAATCGATAGGCTTAAGGCAACTATAGCTTCTATGAAAAAAGAAGATTTAAAAAATGTATACGCAAAACATATTTATCAAATGATTGATGAATACGCAATATATTACTTGTGCAAAATGGATTATACAGAGAATAGTTTTGATGAATTTTATTTTAATGCAAATATTTTCTTAATTGATTTTAGGGATAGTCTTTTCTATCAGGAAATAACTGACGACTATAAAGCGGCTTTAAAATATAAACCATTAAAAGCAAATAAAATAGGTGTGATAATACCCCTCACTGGTAAATCCATGGATATAGGTAGTTTGGTTAAAAATGGCTTTGACATAGCTATGGATGACTATAATGAAACAAACAAGACGGGTATGACTTTGAACTTGATTTATATAGATGAAGAAAGCCCAGATCTTAAAGCACAAGTAATTAGTGCCATAGATACACAAGGTATAATAGCTTTTATGGGACCACTTTATTCTAAAACAGTTAAAACTCTTATCCCGATAATGGATCAATATAATACTGTGCTTTTTTCCTCAACAGCTGGACAGCCTGATTTAACTGGGAAAAGTTCGTATTTCTTTAGAAATTGCGGAACTGCCAAAGGACAGGCTTACTCTACAGCCAAATATATTATGGAGAATACTTCTTTTAGAAATATAGCTACTTTATATTCCGATAATGCTTATGGAAAAATATTAAATGATTCATTTGTAGAAAAAATAAAAAGTCATGGCGGAAATTTAGTAAAACAGGTTGTGTATGATCCAAAGGTAAATGATTTTCAGGACCAAATGGTTCTTTTAGGAGGAATTAATACAATACTGCTTAAAGAAAAACATGCCACAGAAAAAATGAAACTTGATGAACAAATGGAATCAGCAGGAAAAAAAATGCTGGCAAAAGTATATGATTATATGAATATAATACCTCCAAACGATAATGCTATACCAAAACCTACACCTGATCCGAAAATAAAACATATTAGTATTTGTCTTGTTCATTTGTCTCCTCATGGGGAAAATATAAGGAGACTTTTGATAGACGAAGATATGACAAATAAGCTAAGTTATACTTTAGCAAAATCAAGCGCTTCAGAAGTGATTAAACAAAAAAGTGTAGATGATGATATGGTTTCTATGGGAGTTGATGCTGAAGATTTGGACAGAGAAACAGCCCTAAATATAGCCTCAAAACAGGGAGCCGATGTGCTGATATGGGGAAAGATTGTTGAGGAAAAATCTAA
>JBAXBT010000296.1:0-1800 GCA_037141875.1 Candidatus Riflemargulisbacteria bacterium | reverse complement strand
TCAACCGATTTTGCCTTTTCACAGTCTTTTTTTAAGGTTTCTGCGAAAACCTTGTGCTTCTCTTCAATGTTCTTAGCTGTCAGAGCCTTCTCGATATCTTTGTAAGCCTGTTCAAGATCATCCTTATCCATAGACTGGTATGCTGAATTGATTGAAAGACAATATATTTTCCACTGATTCTCGTTTCCGATGTATATCGACACAAACACAACTGATGGGATAATAATCAGAGCGATGGCGATTAAAATTAGTTTTGTTTTCATTGTTTATCCTTTACGAAAGCCTTTGGTCTACCTTTGAGGCATTTATGGGAATGTCAAAATCCATTTAATTTTCTTGCTTCATCAGCTTTTGCACGTTCAAGCTTTTCTTTTTCGTCTCTTTGTTTGTATTCTACGGTAAAAATCTCCAAGTTTTCTATGCTACCCCAGTATAGAGCTTCTAATAGTTTATTCTTGCTGGTGTAGCTTACCAACGCAGAAGTATTATTCTGTATTATCCATCCTCCTGAATAATTAGAATTCAATAATGTGAAAACTGTTTTGTCGGCAGTACCCCCAGTGCAATCCAATGGAGATGATTCCTGTATTCTAATACTACGATACTTAATATATTCTGCTTTGCCTTGATAGAATATAATTTCTATTTTTATATCATTTTTCAAGAAAACAACAGTAACAGTATTTGAATCTTTGACTTCACTCGTTGGTTGCCCATATCTTTTAATGCATTCTTCTTTTGTTTCTCCGATTCTGGCGAAAACTGATACACAAGCAATCATTATAAAAATAACTAAAACCTTTTTCATAAAGCCCCCTTATTGCTGTTTAATTAAAATATCCGTCAGTTAATCCTGCGCCCCTTTTTATCGACCGTTATCGTTTTCCTTTCCATTATATTAAAACTAACTGATCTTCCTTGTAACTTAAGCACCATAGTCAAAGAATCACTTTGGAAAAACCATGAATTAGCTTCAAGTTTCCTGAAATCACCCGTTTTTAAGCATTCATTCATAGTCTGTTCAATGAAATCCGTTTTTGTGTTGTCGCCCATTTTCAAGCATCCTTTAAAAGTTCTAATGATTTCCTCATCGCTATCACAAGAAAATGTAATAGTCATGCTTTCTACTTTAATCAGGCGTTCTATTTCGCTAACAGGCAGAGAATATGTTGAAGAGAAATAGCCGAACTTATAGGAGTATCTAGTAGAACCTTGCATGTAGGAAATATTCCTAAGCTTTTCTATCTCTATTTTAGTAGCATCCTTCGGTATATTATTTTTAACTTCTTTATAAGAGTCTCCTAAGAAATGCGGAGTACTTGCTTGTCCAATCAAACAAAAGAACAAGCAGAAAACTATAAATAACTTTTTCATATGGACACCTCTAGTTAAACTTCTATCTCATTTTCATAATTATTTGAATCGACTTCTCTATGAAATAGTATTTTTTCAAAGATCTTAAAAAGGGAAAGGGTATTAATCTATTGAAGTAATTAATACATCTGTTGTTTCAAAATCTAGACAACTTTCATCATGTTTCAGAACAAAGTGAAAATAAACATCAATCCCGATGTATTTCTTGCAAATTATATTATAGTCCCATTCTGCTTTATCACCTTCTTTAACGTAGTGATGGATTCCAGCTTCACAACATGCGCTTACTTTACCTGATATTAATGCGGTATCTGAAAGAACTTGAAACTCAACATTATCGCAACTCTCCAGATTAATTGTCTCACAGCATAAATATCCATCTGTAAACCATTGATTATATACTTTAGAATTCCATTTATTATTATA
>JBAXBT010000295.1:0-1809 GCA_037141875.1 Candidatus Riflemargulisbacteria bacterium | reverse complement strand
CAGCTGGGTGAATTGTTATTTTTTCTAGGAAAGGGTCAGTCCCGTAATGGCCTATATGGTTTACTCTTAAAAACCAAGCGTTTTCAGCATCAGTTACCACTAATTTCTGTTCTTGAATACTTAATTCATTGTCAACTAGAGCCATATCATCAGTTACAGGATGAAGTGCACAAGTTTGGTTTAGTGTAACGTAGAAGCTTTTATCTGAAACCTTATTTTTTCCAAGAAGCAATCTTCCATCATCTTCGCGGTGAGGGTGTTCAAGCATTTCGCTTTTTCCACTACCACTGGCACCTTCATGCAAGAAAGTAGTTATGTTTTCATAAGGAGTAACTACTTCAACTGTAGATGCATGTAGAGTTAACCAATTTTCTTCTTCTCCTTTTTGTAGCAAAACACCATAGATGCCTTTTTTTGCACTAGGACCTGGGTAAAGGTTGTATGAGAAGATTTCGTGTATTTTCTTTAAACGGTTATGTACAACAATTTGTTTGCCATCATAATGTGTGTGTCTAAATGGTGGAGCTAGGTATAATATTGAATCTGGACTAAATGACTCTATAGTTTTATTTAAGTTAATAAATCCTTGTAAGTCAGTAAGTCCACCAACAAAAAAACCTGAATTAGCTGGTGCAATAATAATTCCCGTTAATCCTGTTTGTTCTCCACCAATATATATCCCAGCTATTAGTAAGTCTTGATTTTTTAGCCACTCAAATGTTTCTGTTCTTGTTTGAGAGAATTCTTTATGGAAAACATCTTTATATTTAGCTTTGTCAGTTGATTTTTCATCGCCAACCATAAGACAGTCTGGATCTCTCCTTCGCATATTTTTGTCAGGATAGTTAATGGCTAGTCCGTTTTTGCATTTAATTACTTGTGCTTCAATAATTGTGCTTCCATTAGGAAGAGTATATTCTACATCGAAACTATCTTGTCCTCCGTTAGTTGCTAAAGACAGAAGTTCTTCTCGACTTTCAGCAATAGTCACTAAAGGTGAAGCATTTAATATGTTTTTAATCTCATCTTCAATTTTCCAGTTATCCCAAACATGTATCATTATTATTTTCTCCATTCAGGTTGATAGTGCTAGATGTAAGCAAGTATATTATATAGATTTTTTTGGATTTGGCTAAGAGAAATTTTGATGTTTTTAAAGTAGTCTAAGTAATGCCAAACTGGAGTTTTCATAAGCTTCATAATAGAATGTGTTTAATGAATTCAAAATTTTTGCCAATGTGTAAATCAGATTTAGTTGAGAGAGGTTGGGACAGTGTTGATATAATACTTGTATCTGGTGATGCATATGTCGACCATCCTTCCTTCGCTGCTGCAATCTTAGGGCGATGGCTAGAAAAATACGGTTATAAAGTTGGAATTAGCGCGCAACCAGATTGGCGTAAGGATGATGACTTTTTAAAATTGGGCAGACCTAATTTGTTTTTTGGAGTTACTGCAGGCAACCTAGATTCATTAGTGGCTAACCGTACTTCAGATAAACGACCACGCAGAGAAGATATGTATTCTCCAGGTGGAGTAGCAGGGAAAAGACCAGATAGAGCAGTTACAGTTTATTGTAATGCTTTAAAGAAACTTTTTAAGGATGTGCCTTTAGTTCTTGGAGGGATTGAAGTCAGCTTAAGACGTATTTCTCATTATGATTATTGGTCAGATAGCATCCGAAGGCCTATTCTTTTTGACACAAGAGCAGAGATACTTGTTTATGGTATGGGTGAAAAAGCAATTTTGCAGATTGCAGACAAATTGCGTCATCATGAACCACTCGTAGATATCCCAAATACAGCCTAT
>JBAXBT010000294.1:0-1812 GCA_037141875.1 Candidatus Riflemargulisbacteria bacterium | reverse complement strand
TATAATCAACAGCACCTTTTCCTTCTAACTCTACTGTTCTTGGAGATGCAAGATTAAAAGAAAATGGAGCACTTGAAATATCTACTTTAACTATATATTTAGAGAAATCATCCGCACTAATAGAATATAGCCCCAAACTATCGGTTTTAAGAACATCTTTATTAACAAAAACCCTTACATTAGAAAGAGGCTTATCTGTTGGGTCAAAAACATCATTTTCGTTTACATCCGCAAATACCCTTCCATGTACCTTCCCAGAAATAAGCACTCCAAAATTCGCTAAAACTCTAGAAGAATTATCAATTAATATCATCCTCGGATGGTCATAGGTATGAATAATATCAGAATCTTTCTTTTCAATGGATATGTCATAATCTCCAACAGGAACATCACGGAAGGTGTAGATCCCTTGCCTATTTGTTGTTACGCTCATTCCGTTAGATAAAGAAACTTTTACATCAGGAACACCAGCTTCACCTTCATCATAATTACTATTCATATTCTCATCTTTAAAAACAATACCAGTAATAACAGAATTACCACCACCAAGACGCAGGTTATAATCAAAATTCTGAGAATACTCTACTCTCAACTCATCTAGATTTGAATTAGCTCTCAAGTTTGAAGTGGTTAGCCCATCTTCTTCGTTATTAATTCTTTTATACCCTCTAATTGCAAATTGACCGTCAGGATTAGGATACCAAATATATTGAAGCATAAAATAATGTAAGAATTTTAGCCCAGAATTCCACCCGTTATCTCTGTCTTTTTGAATGTATCTTGTTTGAAACTGATAAAAACCATCCAGACTCATATTTCCATTATCAAACATGATTGGATTCATTATGAAAAAACTATCATAATCACATTGGTTATGATTTTCTGATGCTGTACTATACGTATACTTTCTTTCTGTAGCCTCGAATTGATAAGTAAATGGCTTAATGAGAGGTATCTTAAATCCAGCACTTTGTTGATCCTTCTGATAATTTTGAGTTAAAGAACGCAAATCCTCGAAGGCGTATGGTCTATTCCTATACCATAAAGAAACAGGGCCAATATCTTTATAAACCTTTAACTGAGTAGACTTGTTCTTATATGCATAATTATCCGACGCTACTATATATGCTTCTGCCCTATAAGCTGAATAATCATAGGAAAAATCAGGTAAAAACCCATTTATTTTAGACGCTCTATAGTTTGCCATGACGTAATCTCTTTGATTTTCTAGTGGCTTAGAACTTACATAATTCTGAAAAGTCTCGCCATTATATCCGACATCCCAGAGCGCATCAGGTCTATAATTCAAATTGTACTTAAGCCCAGAATAACCCACATAGTTCTCTACTCCTACTGGCATCAAAAATCCTTCCTCAATAGCTAAATATCTTATAGCCGCATTAAGTCCAGGGAATGAACTATAAGCAAGCTTTATATCTTTTCCTGTTTTATTATTCTTATCCTGACCTATTTCACCATAAAACTGGTATCCCCTGACTGCCCAATCATAAAGCAAACTTAAAGACTTGTTGCTAAGATTAAATCCTACTTGCTGTGTTCTATCTAGATTATAAAGAACTTTTGCATAAGCTAAATTGTTATAATTTCTCATATTCTCTCTTTCAAGAACACTTCCCCAAAAACCAAAGTTATTTCTTCCTAAAAACAAAAACGTTTGAAGTTCAGAATACTTATTTAGCCAGCTAATACCTTGTAAAGGCTGAGAAGGCATAACTAAAGATGATTTCCCTTGGATATACTGATCCCCTACTTCAAATACTCCAACTTCACTTTCAAGTCGAGCATTAAAAT
>JBAXBT010000293.1:0-1814 GCA_037141875.1 Candidatus Riflemargulisbacteria bacterium | reverse complement strand
TGAAAGCTTCTTTCATTAAACCGAAACTACCGCTATAAATATCACCATCAATAGTAACTCCTTTGGCTAATAATTCTTTGTCAGTAATTTCTCTACCAACTAATTCTAATGCTTGGCTAATAGCACGACCTGCTTCAACCAACTTTCCTTTTTCTTCTAATAATGTCTTCAATTCTTCATTGTGTATAATCATTTTGTTATAATAAGTTTTTAAAAGCTTCTTTCCACTGTGAAGCATATTTTCTGGCATCGTAGTTCTTTAGAACATACTCTTTTGCCATTCTACCCATACCTATGCGGTAGTCTTTATTTTTAATTAGTAATTCTAACTTATCTTTAAACTCTTGTTCGTTTAATGCTTTCATACCAATCTCCCCGTCTAGTATTTCTTCGTATGGACTATTGCCATCTTCAAACACTTGGGCGACTACTGGTATCTCTAACATTCCAGCTTCTAAGAATTTAAGATTACTCTTGCATCTATTGAAGTAGTTATCTCTACGAGGTATCAATGCGATATCTAATTCCAAGTCATTTAATCCTTTGAAGTAGTCTTTGATACCAACCAATGGATGAATTTCTACATTAAGCTTCGACCAATATTCTAACTCCTCTTTGTAGACCTCTTTGATTGCTCCGCTACGTAAATTATTTGCTGGTAGACCCATCATAACCAATTGAACGTCAGGTCTATCACTCAACTCTTTCAGAAGTCCACTGATAGGCTCAAAATCGCCGTTTAAGGTGGTAGAACCGAACAATCCGACACGAACTACATCTCCGCTATTTCTTTTCGGTATAGACCATTGTATAGGGTCAATTAAGTTTTTAAGAACTACTACATTTTTGTTTAATTTTCTATATTCATCTGCTAAAAACTCTGTTGTTGTTGTGACTAAGTCAGCTATCTTGATAAAATCGTCTAAGTTTTCTATTTTTCTGCTTAAACTTCCATCTAAACGCTCAAATTTCATCGGGTCGTTGTCTTTATAGGTGTCGTCGTTCTCAAATACAATTTTTTTACCCAACTTTTTAAGCATTAAAGCTGTTTCTAACCTATCTCTATCGTCTGGGCGTTGAAAAACTACTATATCAGACGCAATTGCTAAGTCAGACGATGCTTTTCCGACAATCTTTTCACTGCCAAGAGAGATTTTATCTCCTCTACATCCGTGGTAAAGCATTGGTATATAGCATCTGTAATACCAGCACCCATCGGATTTGTTACTTACGAAATATGTCATTTTAGTAAGCCTTTAGATTTTAAAAGTTCGATTGCTGCTCTTGACTCGTCATCCATACTTGCTTCTACTTCCATACGTTCTTCTGCTTCACTCTTTGGAGGTAAGCCCGTTGCTCTTTCACAATCTGTTGCTGGTCGAGCCATTCCTTGGTAAGGATGTCCTGGAGGGTAGACTTCTTGTCCCTCGACGTTAATGAACTTCTTGTCGTGCTTTGTGATGTCAACATATATAGACATAAAATTGCTTCCAAACTCTTTCGGGTTAAGGAGTTTGAAACCCACCCGAAAAAGCAATTATATTAAATTAATAAATTGTGAACTAGCTAACAGAAGACAACACGTTTACACCGAAAGTAACACGCAAAGCGGCTACACCGAATTGTAAATCAGCAGTTGTAACTGTAGACAAGTATTGTGGGATATAGTTTGATTGAACACGAACCATACCAGCACCTTGACCCATCAATGGAGTGATAGCGTAATGAATAGCATCTTTATGAGCTAAAGCATTAAAGCGACCAGTTGAACCACTAACGTAAGGGATACGGTTTGAAACTGATACTGGGATACC
>JBAXBT010000292.1:0-1825 GCA_037141875.1 Candidatus Riflemargulisbacteria bacterium | reverse complement strand
CACTTTGGAAACACTATTCAACTATATATTCCTTTATATCTTTCAAACGAATGTTGTAATTCTTGTAAATACTGTGGCTTTAATAAAGATCAGCAAATAAATAGACAAACTTTGTCTCTTGAAGAAGCCACAAACCAACTACTTATACTTAAACAAAAAGGTTTTGATAACATCTTGCTTCTTACTGGTGAAAACAAGTCAGTTGCTGGTGTGGACTACTTAGTTCCAATTATTAAGCAAGCACAAAAATTGTTCTCATACGTCGCGATAGAGATATTTCCCTGTTCTATTGAGGATTATGCTCAACTTATTCATGCTGGCGTAAGCGGCCTAACTATATATCAAGAAACCTATAACAAAATCATCTACTCTCAAATGCATCCAGCTGGCCCAAAAAGAGATTTTGATTTTAGATACAAATCTCCAGAAAGAGCACTAGAGGCTGGTATGAGAAAAGTTGGTTTAGGTTTTCTTTTGGGTCTATCAGACTGGAAAACAGAGGCACTGGCTTTAGCTGAACAATTAAATACATTAATGAAAAAATACTGGAAGTCAGACTTCACAGTTTCTTTTCCCCGAATACACGCATCACCTGAAAACCTTGCCTTTACTCCTGTTTCCGATAGAGATTTTGTTCAAATGATACTTGCTTTTAGAGTAACTTTTCCAAAAGTCGGAATAATCCTCTCCACCCGAGAAAGCCCTGAAATAAGAGATAACCTTCTTGGTTTAGGTGTAACACAAATAAGCGCTGAGTCCAAAACTAACCCTGGAGGATACTCGGATAATAATTCTGACGAACAATTCCAAGTTAGCGACCACCGTTCTATAGAAGAAATTATTAAAATAATTCAAATAAAAGGTTTCGATCCTGTAATAAAAGATTGGTCAACCTTATTGTCTTCAAGTGAACCAATTTAAGAGAAATAGATTAGAAAAACAACATATTAAAAAATGACCATAGATCATAATATATAAGGTTTATAAGCCTTTTCCCTCTAAACCTAAACTACAAATTTGTAATTTTCGATTTTCGTCTATTTTTCATTATTGCAAAAAAAAATATTGTTTGTTAGGATACTTATCAACAATGAGTTATCCACAGGCAAATAATACTACAATGAGCATCATAGACATATGGGAACAAGTTGACGAATATCTAAAAGATAAGCTAGGAAAGGTGTCTTATACCACCTTCCAAAAAGCAGCAAAGCCTATATCCTTCTTAAATAATTCCCTTATTTTAGGGGTGCCTAATGCATTTATGAAAAAGTGGGTCTATGAAAAATGTGATTACCATATCAAAAGATCTGTTAAGCAAAACTTTGACTTAGATATTATTCTTGAATTAACTGTGAATGAACAGATGAAACAAAAAGTAGAAGACGACCATCTTTCTGATGAAGAAGACGCATATAATCAACAAAAATCTGTTGAAGAAAAAAAAGAACGAAAAGTATTTAGTATAGAACCTCAAGAATCCGCTTTTATGTTAAATCCTAAATATACTTATGATACCTATGTTGTTGGGCAAAGCAATCGATTCAGTCATGCTGCCTCACTTGCTGTAGCAAAGGCTCCCGGTAAAGCTTATAATCCTTATTTTATCTATGGTGGCGTTGGGCTTGGCAAAACACATTTACTGCATGCCATTGGCAATACCATTAGGAAAAAAAACCCTTCGGCGCTTGTTCGTTACGAGACAACAGACCACTTCATTAATGAGTTCATTAACTGTATTCGGTTTGATAAATCAGACCAATTCAGAAACAAATATCAAAAAATAGATCTTTGCCTGTGAGTTATATCAACAAAAACAGGCAAA
>JBAXBT010000291.1:0-1833 GCA_037141875.1 Candidatus Riflemargulisbacteria bacterium | reverse complement strand
CCGCATACTTTATGATGTAAATAATGATGAGAGCTTGTTTAAAATAGCGGTGGCTTTACAGTTTACTTATCCTGGTTCGCCTGTGATTTATTTTGGTGACGAGCTTGGCACTACAAAGGGCCTTAAAGAAGAAGAAAATCGTATGGGCCTTGACTGGGAAGTGGTAACTGGTTATGAGAAATATTCAGCAGGCGGACCTATGGATTGGGGAAAAGTAAATAGATATAATAGCTTTCACGAGTTTTATAAGCATATGATATGGTTGAGAAAGAGTTTTAATGCACTTAAAGATGGTGATTTTATAGAAGTATGTGCTTTGGATAATGTGATTGCGTTTTTTAGGAATAATAAGGATAGCTGTGTGCTTGTCATAGTAAACAAAGGAAATGATATTTCTGTAAAACTTAACATACCTGAGGTAGTTATAAACAGAGCAAAACAATTGAAATGTATTTATGGTGGTAATGGCTATTTGAATCCCGATAAAAGTGTAATGGATTTCTATATTGGCGGGAAAAATGTTTATATTTTTGCTGGCTAAGTGGGAATAATTGAAATCGCAAGAAACTTGACAAGCCAGATAGAACAGGTTATAATTTATTGATATAAATAAATCAATCAAAGATGTATGAGGGAGGCAGAATTATGCAAAAACAGAAGGGTTTTACCTTTATTGAACTGCTTATAGTTATGGCGATATTGATTTTATTGTTTGTTGCGTTAAGTAATAAATTTAAAACAATGTTTGAAAGTACAAAGGAAACGGCAACCAAAGCCAATATTGCTGTTATAAAAGAAGCGATTGCGTTTTATTATGGTGATAATGCTGGAGTATATCCTGCAACCTTGACTGATGAGGCGTTTAAAAAATATTTGCCTATAATGCCACAGGTAAAAGTAACACATTCTGGAAAACCAAATGTTCTCAAAGGCACCTGCTCGGATGTATTGGTAGTTACAAAAGATTCTCCTATTGAAGCGAACACAGATGGTTGGAGATATAATGCAACTACAGGAAATGTATGGGTAAATAATTCGCAGACAGACACACAAGGAATGTCATATTCTATGTATGGCTATAAATAAAGCGATTTTTTGAATAAAAGACCGTAAATTTTCTTAAAAGAAAATTTCGGTCTTTTTTTTTAGCGAGTTTTAAATACTGCTAAGCAGTGGAGGCATATTATTACAGTTATTGTGTCTGCTTTTGTCGTCTTTATTGCAGGTCTTTGTATTGGTAGCTTTTTAAATGTATGCATTTATAGAATCCCTAAAAACAAATCAATAACATATCCGCCTTCAACTTGTCCAAAGTGTAATACACCAATAAAAATTTACGATAATATACCTGTCTTAAGTTACCTTATTCTTCGAGGTCGTTGTCGCACCTGTTCGGAACAAATATCCCTAAAATATCCTTTAGTAGAGTTTATAACAGGTTTATTGTGTGTTTTCTTCTTCCTTAAGTTTGGACTTGAAAAAATCTATTTTTACCATATAATGATTATATTATACCTAATTGTATTGGCTTTTATAGATATCAATGAAAGAATAGTCCCAGATATCATAGTTGCATTTATGATAATCACTGGTTTGTGCTTTGGGGTATTTGAAGTTCGTGCTGGAATAAGTGTTTTTGATGGTGTAATCGGCGCGGTAAGCGCAGGCATCATAATACAAACTCTTTGTTTTTTTTCTAATGGTAAGATAAGTGAGGGCGATACAACACTTATTGCTGCTTTAGGACTTTGTGTAGGTATTAAAGAAATAATATTAATAATAAACTATTCTTTTGTGATAGGCGGGCTTTATGCTTTGCTTATGCTTTTGCTT
>JBAXBT010000290.1:0-1841 GCA_037141875.1 Candidatus Riflemargulisbacteria bacterium | reverse complement strand
CCGGACCAAAAGGGGACCAAGACTTCAGTGTGCCAATAAAAATTATCACAGTAAAAATAAGTGTTACTGCAAGTTCCCATTTCCTGTTCAGCCCTTGTTTAAGCTTGCTTTTAAAATATGTTAAGAAGGTTCTCCAGTTTACAAAAAACAGATGTACAATGACCAGAATAAAAAAGATATCACTAGTGGGCATTAGATTTTAAAATTTGTTCTTTGAAATTATGAAGTAATCGCAATTGTAGATGTTTTTTGTAGCGTGACGATTTGAATGAAAAGTTGGATTTTTGCTTTGAATAAAACATTAATCCATGAATCAAGGCAAATTTATCTTCGCTCAACTTACAGATTTTTTACCTCGCAGAGTCTTTGATAGGATAGTTGACAAATATGATGGTAATAAGTATGTAAGGTCCTTTAGCTGCTGGAATCAGATGCTCTGTATGGTGTTTGGACAACTAACAGCCAGAGACAGCATGCGGGATTTAATGTTAAGCCTTGAAGCTCATCATCCGAAGTATTATCATCTGGGCTTTGGCTCAACGGTCTCTCGCAGGAACCTTGGTAAAGCAAACGAAAGGCGTAATTACAAAATCTTTGAAGAATTTGCTTATGTTCTGATTGAAGAAGCCCGCAGAAGCTGTTACCGTGATGATTTTGAGATCGAAGTTGAGGGTAATGTTTATGCATTGGACTCTACAACTATCGACCTTTGTCTAAACATCTTTTGGTGGGCGGAGTTCAGAAAGCATAAAGGAGGAATAAAGCTCCATACCTTATATGATGTAAAAACTTCCATCCCTAGCTTTCTGTATATAACCAATGCTAGTGTTCATGATGTCAACATCATGGATATCATTCCATACGAAGCCGGGAGTTTTTATGTTGCTGATAAAGGATATATCGACTTTCTAAGGCTGTATAGAATCCATACTAATGGATCATTCTTTGTAACAAGAGCAAAGGAAAACCTACAGTTTAAAAGAATGTATTCCAGAGCTGTAGATAAATCAACCGGAGTACAAAGTGATCAAATAGGTAAATTGGTGATTTACAAATCAAAGAAAGAATATCCTGAAAAGCTCCGTAGAATTAAATTTTATGACAGCGAACACGATAAGTACCTTGTTTTCTTAACTAACAACATGGACCTGAAAGCATCTGAAATAGCCTTCCTTTACAAAAAACGATGGGCGGTAGAACTGTTTTTCAAATGGATGAAACAGCATCTTAAGATTAAATCCTTTTGGGGTACAACCCTAAATGCAGTAAAGATCCAAATATATTGTGCAGTCATTGCTTACTGTCTTGTTGCCATTGTAGGTAATAAATTGAAAGTTGACCGTACAATCTACGAAATACTACAGATTTTGAGTATCTCTTTACTGGACAAAACGCCTATAAAAGAGATACTTACGAAGTGCGATTACAATAATGTCAAAGAACTACAAAATAAACAACTAATAATCAGTGGGTTTTAAGCGCCCACCAATGATATTGCATTAAGAAAAACAGATAAAAATCTTCCACTCTTTTTTATTAATAACTTTAAAACGGACTCTGATAAACCTAATAATATAATATAATCATGAAACAAAAATTAAACAGACTGCTGCTGCAATCCATTTTACTTATCGCATTTTCTATCAATGCCTTATCACAACCTGGAACCAACCTGGTAAAAGTAATTATTTCACCGGACCACAAAGACTGGACCTACAAAGTGAATGAGGTAGCAAAATTCTCTGTGCAGGTACTTAAATTCGGCAACCTGCTGGAAAACGTTACCATCGAATATGAAACCGGTCCTGAGATGCTGCCTGATGTTAAGAAAGAGGGTGTTC
>JBAXBT010000289.1:0-1846 GCA_037141875.1 Candidatus Riflemargulisbacteria bacterium | reverse complement strand
GTAGGTTTCTTATCCATTCCAAGCTTCTTAACACCCATTCCGATTGCACCAGAAGAGACAAGTATTATTTCCTTTCCTTTGGCATGAAGACTTGAAAGCTGATCAACCAAAGACTTCATAAAAACCTTCTTAATGCCTTTTCCGTCTGTTAGCAGATTAGTGCCTACTTTTATTACGATTCTTTTGTACATAACCGCTCCAATTCAGCAAATTGCCTTTAACTTGGCTTTGAGCTATGATTTATTTCCTAACCTTCCTCATAAATAAACTCTTTTTCACCTATCACAATCGTATCTCCTACTTGAACGCCATTTTTCTTAAAAAAATCATTCAAGCCCTCTTTTTCAAGATACCTTCTAAAAACTAAAAAAGTTTCATTAGATTCAAAATCAAGCATAGCCACATATCTTTCCACTCTTTTATTTCTTAATATATATACACCTTCTTCATATTTTTCCATTATTAACTTATCTATTACTTCTGGTATTGGCTGAGCCTTTTCCTCTGGTAGCGGTTTTAGCTGCTTGAAAAGCTTGTATGCTTTATGCAGTATCTTATCTAAACCCTGACTGTCTTTCGCAGAAATAAAATCTATTTCAATTTTCTTTTTCTTAAAATCAGCCTTTATATCTTTTATTTCCTTTGCACTTAGTAGTTCTGTTTTATTAATAACTACTATTTGTGGTCTTTTTATAAGCTTCTTATCATATGCTTTTAATTCATTATTTATCATTTTATAATTTTTGTAAGCATTTCCCTGTGTAGGATCTACCACATGTATATATAAACGCGTTCTTTCTATATGTCTTAAAAAATCAAATCCTAAACCACGACCTTCAGATGCCCCTTCAATAAGTCCTGGAATATCTGCTACTACAAACGAATCCGTTTCTCCATATTTAACAATCCCAAGTACAGGTGTTAATGTGGTGAAAGGATAATCCGCAATCTTTGGGTGCGCATTTGAAATTTTTGATAGCAAAGTCGACTTACCTGCATTTGCCATACCTATAATTCCAATATCAGCCATAATTTTAAGTTCTAAACTTATTTCTTTTTCTTCGGCTGGCTCACCTTTTTCATAAAACTTTGGAGCTTGTCTTGTGGATGTGCGAAAATGCCAATTTCCCCTTCCTCCGCGTCCACCTTTTGCAACAATAAATACTTCTTTATGTACTGTCATATCTTTTATTAACAATCCTGTTTTAGCATCCTTTATCATTGTTCCAAGCGGTACCTGTAAAACTATATCCTGCGCATTTCTGCCATGACTTCTGGAACCAAAACCCTTATCTCCTTCTTTAGCGTTGAACAATTTATTATTATGAAAATCTATTAGTGTAGTTAAGTTCCTATCTGCTTCAAATATAATATGTCCACCTCTGCCACCATCCCCGCCATCAGGACCGCCTTTAGGTGTGAACTTTTCTTTGCGGAAAGTATTTGCACCATCTCCGCCTTTTCCTGATTTAATCTTTATCTTTACATGATCTATAAACATCAGCTTAGCTCCTTATTTTTAAAACATTATACCATAAATACGAACAAAAAAAAAGACGGGCCATAAGGCCCGTCTTATTATTTAAAATTTGTAATTTATGGTACTGGTACTACATTAACAAACTTGCCTTTTCCAGTTTTTTCAAACTTCACAATACCGTTAATTTTTGCAAAAAGCGTATGGTCTTTTCCCATTCCGACATTAAGTCCAGCTTTAATCTTTGTGCCACGCTGTCTCACAATGATAGAACCGCCAGTTACAAGATTCTCTCCGTATGCTTTTACTCCCAGCCTTTGACCGGCTGAATCTCTTCCATTTCTTGAACTTCCTTGTGCCTTCGTGTGT
>JBAXBT010000288.1:0-1855 GCA_037141875.1 Candidatus Riflemargulisbacteria bacterium | reverse complement strand
GATACTGCTAGTTTTGCAGATATCGAGAAACTTCCAGCACATGCCAAAGCAGCTAGACTCAGAAACGTTTAGTAAAAAGCTATACTAGCATACCCAACAACGTGTTCGTCATCGAAAGAGGTAGAGGCGGAGGTGTCATAGTTGAGAACCGATGCACGTAATATCTTTAATTTATTAAGGGTTGATAGCAATAAGGCAATAGGGAAGACTCCACAACATTCTATTTCTTTTGCTTGGTATTTGTTTAGTAGGTTATCAGCTGACATATTAAGGATATGGGTTATTGTATTTTCATCTAAAAGGTTAGCAGTCTTTAAAGAGTGGTAATGAGAGAGGTCGTTGCTTACTATGAGAATAGTATTTTCGTCTATTATCCCTGCAAGTGCTTTCGCTCCTTTTGCCATAAGTACGTTGTCAATCATTCCAACACTTATTGGAATAATTTTGCATTCAGGTAGTAGCATTTTGATAAAAGGAAACTGTACTTCTAGGGAATGTTCTTGGTAGTGTGGTTTAGAATCAAGAATAAATGCATTAGAAGAAAGCAGTTGACTGATTTTATTTGCGTCAACATTAAGAATCCCTAATGGTGTTTGTAATTCTGTTTCTATGGGAATTGCTAGTCCTTGATGAAATGTTTTATGTGCTGGACCAAGGATTATTGCAGTTTTGATGTTTTCTTTTTCTAATTGTTTATATCCATAGGCAGCTACTTTTGCAGAATATATATATCCAGCATGAGGAACTATTATTGCTTTTGGTGCGCTGATAGTTTTGGTAGTGTTGGCTAGGTAACCTTCTAACTGTTTTTTTAGTATAACAGGGTTGTTCGCGTAGAAGCTACCAGCAAAACTATTTTTTAGTAGGCTCATCTTGGTATTTTTTAAGCATTATACGAAAGTAGTTTGTGCTAGATCTGTATTTCTCAAAGTCCTTTGGGTAAATTTCAGTAAGTTGTGTTTCAACCATTTTTGAAAACAATATGTAATATGCTGACAAAAAGGTTACAGCAAAAATATTTTGAAGTGAAAGCGTTCTGTCTAGCAAAATAAATAGAATTAGATAGAGCAAAAAAGGATGTCGATGTCTAAGGTACAATCCTTTTACTTTAAAATGAGTAACGATGAAATCTAGGTTAAAAGTATGTTTCTTTTTCGAGAAGATGGATAAAAGATGCTTTATTACAAAAACATCAGTCATTCCAAGTGTCCAGATAGATTCAACCATTAAGAAAAGGAAGATTAGTCTGAGTGTATCGATAATTAGGAAGATAATGTTGCTGAGACTATCTTGTAAGTTAATTAATGGAACAGGGGTAGTAGCTGCAAGAGTAGTGATGAAAAAATATAGCAAGAATAGAGTGAATATTGCATATAGTATTCTATAGAAATAATTAATAAACCAAGTTCCTAAAGTTTTTTGCAATAATAATTTTGTTTGTTTAGTGAATAATAGATAATGAATAGCAAAACATATCGGGATGATAATAAGTAAGGTTAGCAATTCCATAGATTTTATTATACTACTTTTTTATAAATTTTCTCCAATTTCTTTTTTGTTAAGAGCTAGTATTAGTGCCGGATACACCATAAAAACTCGGTACAAGAAACTAACATATTTTGTCGTTATATATCATTGTAGCGCTACATGGGCAGAGATTTGCCTTATGTTTGCTGTGTTTTAGAAGAAAGGAAAATAAATAATGAGAAGTCAGAATCTATCTTTTGAGCAACATATTGATAACCGAATTTCCCTTAATAATAGCAATTATGTTATTATTTTAAAAAATAGTGGGAATTATTCATCTTTCGTTCGATATATTTATATAAGAACGAAAAATGGGGTGGTTAATATG
>JBAXBT010000287.1:0-1857 GCA_037141875.1 Candidatus Riflemargulisbacteria bacterium | reverse complement strand
GAAAGAAGGTATTCCCCGTGTCACCCGCTTCCTTAAATCCTCAAAGAAATCTTCCTTTTCCCAATATGTCACATCTTCATCCAAACAAACCAATGCCTTATGTATCCGACCAAAATCATCCCGAAGGTTTAACATCTGATTCCTCATCTTACCAACAGATGGACCCCCTATCGCACTCCACCAAAGCACAATCGTTGTTGTCGAACCTTCTGTTATGTCCAATCCCGGTGGAATATTACCCTTACACTCAACCACCACTTCCCAATGCTTACCGAAATCACCCGCCATTCTCGTAATCGGTACATTCCCCAATGCCCAAGCAATCGCCAAGTCATCCGTCTCAAGCCCCATATCAAATACCGCACTAAAATTATCCCGCCAAGCCCGGACATCCTCTGGATTAAAATACAACTTGGACGCTATCTTACCAAGATTGGTCGCTACAAAGCCCGTAGGAGTGTCCTGAATCGCCCCAGAAGCCCTCAAAACCCCTATAGCCTTGTCGATATGCCCCTTCTGATCCTGAAAGTTACCCAGCGTCTTGGAATACCATTCCAACATTCCTACATCGGAAGTGACTAATCCGTCACAAATGTCGGGCAATACATGGAAAGCGATATTTTCGGGAGAGCCTATGTTGGATTTGACATTGAAACTGGTATCACCCGTCATATCTTCTTCGACTTCGGAGCAATACTCTTCTTCGACAATAATATCCGCATGACAAGTTCCGCCGTCATGTCGGCGTCCAGCACGACCAATCATCTGCATGATTTCAGATGAAGGAACACGCTCATTCCACCGCTTTGCCCCTACGACTATGACTTTATCAGCCATCAGCAAAACTCTCCGCTAGTTCCAATATGCCACCCAACTCCTGACCCTTATCTGCCTTCAATGCAATCCAAATACCATTATTGTTAATCTCCTTGGCAGTATCCTGATTAGACGCTATCTCACCAACAATCTCTTGAAACGCTTCCTCGCTCAAAAAGAAACCATCTATGAGTTTGTCTTCACGCATTGCCCTTAGAAACGAATCAGAAGTTTGATAGGTTTTTTCATACTTTGCATACTTCATTTGGCGTAGTTCCCATTCCTCACGCATCGAGAAACTCCTTCAACTTCTGTATGTCGTCATAAAACGCAGCCTTCTTATCTGGCATATTAGTATTCAATGGACTAGGATGAATAATAGACATCACGGGAACCCCATAACGAATAGAATGAATAACTTTACCATGATGCTTCATTACTCCATTCAATCCTGTCAATTGTTTCAAGGCGATACCTCCCAAGGCAATAATAATCTTGGGCTTTATCAGTTCTATCTCCTTATCCAGAAAATACCGACAACTGGTTATTTCACTCTCAAATGGCTTGCGATTACCCGGCGTATAACACCGAATAGTATTTGCGATATACAAGTCCTTTCGGGTCAATCCCACTATCCTCAACATCGCTTCATCAAATCTCTTACCCGCTTCTCCAACAAAGGGTTCATCTCTTTCCGCTTCATCTCTGCCCGGATTCTGACCAACGACCATAATCTTTGCAGATGGGTTCATATTGGAGAACACATTTGATAGGAACTTTCCATCTACCATGACTCCTCCAATGGAACAATTTCTACAAGCTACACATTCTTTTTTAAGATTTGCCAAATTCATTTTATTACCCTATGTTGAATGGCACATTTCATAGTTGTTTTTCACCTTTAACAATCAAAGACCAATTGGGTGCTACCTTAAAACAAGAACAACCTGCTAATTCAAAAACAGGATACTTGTAAGTCCCATCCTTATTCTTTGACGCACTTATAGATCGTTTCCTATCTGATAATAACGAACACTCTTC
>JBAXBT010000286.1:0-1870 GCA_037141875.1 Candidatus Riflemargulisbacteria bacterium | reverse complement strand
AAGTATCAAAAAAAATATTCAGGAAGCCATTAGGCTAAGAGACTCTGTTTTTTACGAGCCAAAAACCAACTGTTTTAGGTTAATCAATGGAGAAGGAGATCTAATACCAGGACTTGTCGTTGATCGTTACGCAGATACGCTCGTAATACAGATAAACACAACCGGAATAGATAGAATCAAAGATTTTATATTAAAAACATTGCTTGAAGAACTTAAAGATAAAATTTGTTGTATCTACGAAAAATCCATATCTTCAGCAAGAAAGCAAGATGGGCTACAGCCAATTAAAGGTTTTCTATACGGTAAAGAAAAACAAAAAGTAGAAGTATTAGAGAATAATATAAAGTTTAGCGTGGATATTATAAATGGGCAAAAAACGGGACTGTTCCTAGATATGCGTAACATGCGCTCACTTATAAAAGAAATCAGCAAAGGTAAAACTGTTCTAAACTGTTTTGGATATTCTGGTGGGTTTTCTCTTTATGCGCTTAGTGGTGGAGCAAAAAATGTAACAACCGTTGATATATCAAAAGACGCTACAGCTTCTGCAATAGAGAATTTTGAGCTTAATGGTTTTGATCACATAAAGAATAAAATAATCACAGCTGCCGTGTTCGATTTTTTAAGAACAGATGCCTTAAAGTATGACATAATAATACTAGACCCACCTGCCTTTGCAAAAAAGAAATCAGACATTCATAATGCTCAAAAAGGGTATAAAGAAATAAACAAAGCAGCTCTGTCTAAAATGCCAAGCGGAAGTCTGTTATTAACGTGCTCTTGTTCTTATTATATAGACGAGGAATTGTTTGAAAGAACATTAAACGCTGCAGCAAAAGAGGCAGGAAGAACTTTAAAAATAATCTCTAAGCACACACTGGCACAAGACCATGTAATCAATCCATGTCATAGAGAATTTAATTATTTAAAAAGCCTGTTAATATATGTTTATTAAAATTTAAGTTTCTTCGTTTGTACCCGAACTATTTCCTTTGCTTGAAATATCCAATTGTCTCTTTCTATTCTGCCAGGAAAATATTTTATAAGGCTAGTTGCTCTTTCTACATCGTCTTTACTAAAGTTAGCTACCTGCCTTATTGTATAAACACCAATTTTGTGCAACTTCTTCTCTATAAAAGGACCAACACCCCTTATCTGTTGTAAATCTTCTTTATCGGAAATATCAGCAATGCCTATGCTGTCTAACAGCTTTTGTTTTTCTCTTTCAAAACGTTCTCTTTCAGTAAGTTTGATATTCTGTTTTTCACCTTCAGACTTGACCTGTTCTTCTCTTATTCTATATTTTAAATTTTCATCACGTCTTTTAAGTTCTTCCATATCATTATTTAATCTACGAAGAGTCTTATTAAGTGATTCAACATCCCTAACAAGTCTTTCATTCTCACTTTTATAACGCTGTAGTTCATTCTTGGCATCACGGATATCTATTCCAGAAGTTTGTTTCTCTACGAGCATAAAACCCTTAAGTTTCGAATATTCTTCTCTTATAAGATTCTTTTCATCTCTAATACCGTCTGCTTCGTCTCTTAGTTTTTGATTCTGCTGACTTATATACTCTATTTCTTCTTTTAACTTACCAGATTCTAATTTTATTTTTTTTAATTCTTCTCTATATCCAAGCGGAGTAAGTGAAGGCTTGTTTTTTTCAAGATTATATTCTATTTTTAAACCCTCCAATTCCCTTTTTAATTGTCTATATTCTTCTATAAGTTTTTTATTATCCAGGTTCAAAGCATTGTAGCTTTCTATTATCTTATCCCTATCATTTTTTACTCTTCTATATTCTTCTTTTGTCACAGAGAGTTCAGACTTTGATGCTTTACATTCTATTTTCAATTTAGACATTTTT
>JBAXBT010000285.1:0-1879 GCA_037141875.1 Candidatus Riflemargulisbacteria bacterium | reverse complement strand
TATCAAATATTCATAGTCATATGACACTAGAGATACAAAGCTTAATTTACTCATATGCTTAAAATAGTAATTTTGTTGACCATTTTTTTACTTTGACTATAATATCTGCTGTTTTAACTTTCTGGGCACAGCAAAGTATGGGTGCAGTTCAGTCGGTTAATCAATTTCCGATTTTTTTAAGGATTGAGAACGCAGCATTATCTACAATAAAATACATAGGCAAATTGTTTTGGCCACATCCCTTGGTAGTTTTCTATCCATATAATCAGTATATTTCAGGTATTACATTTATTTTGTGTTTACTTGTAATTATATTTTTTACTTTTCTTTTTTTAAAAGAATATAAGACAAGGAAGTATTTGATAGTTGGTTGGTTATGGTTTTTAGGAACGTTGGTTCCAGTTATTGGTATTGTACAAGTTGGTACTCAGGCAATGGCTGACAGATACACATACATAACTCATATCGGCTTAACAATTATTATTGCTTGGTGGGCATATGAGAGGCTTAAACGTTTTAAGAATTATGAGAGTATTTACGCAGTTATTATTATTTTTTTGATATTTCTACAAGTTCCTTTGACTAGACTTCAAGCGTCCTACTGGGAAGGACCAATAAAGTTGTTTGAACATCAGCTGAAGTATGAGATAGGTACACCACTTATCATGAATAACTTGGGTTTATCATACAGTGATAAGGGACAAATAGATAAGGCTATTGATTCCTACTATAAAGCTTTAGAAATTAATCCTACTTACTTTAGTGTGCTAAATAACTTAGGCTCTGCTTTATCAGCAAAAGGTGACATCCCTGGTTCAATAAAATATTATCAAAAGGCAGTTGAGTCAGATCCAAATAATCCGTTAATTTACAGAATATATAATAATTTAGGAATTGCTGCTATTTATCAGGAAAGATTAACTGATGCTGTATCTTATTTTGAAAAAGCTATGAATCTAGATCCTAAATATGATGCTACCTATAACAATATGGGAGTTGCTATGGAAAAACTTGGAAGGTTAGATGATGCTATTTTTTATTATAGACAAGGTATCCTTATAAATCCTAGACACTCAGGGTTATACAATAATATTGGGTTAGCTTATGGCAAAAAGGGTGAGGTTGATAAAGCTATAGAATATTTCAATCGGTCTATACAAGTTGATCCAAATAACGGAACTGCCGTAAATAATCTTGTATTAGCAAAGCGATATAAAGCGGAAGGGAGATAATGTATGAATAAGATAGTAGTAGTTCTTCCTGCCTATAATGCTGAAAAAACTTTAAAGCAAGTTGTTAGCGAGATCCCTAAGGATCCTAATATTCAGATTTTGCTGGTTGATGATGCAAGTAGTGATGGAACAGTTAATTTAGCTAAGAAATTAGGGCTTAAGGTATTTGTGCATGAACAGAACAGAGGTTACGGTGCGAATCAAAAGACTTGTTATGACAAGGCTCTTGAATTTGATCCTGAATATGTTGTCATGCTTCATCCTGACTATCAATATGATCCTAAATTAATTCCACTTATGATAGAAATGTTAGAAATTGGTCTCTGTGATGTTGTTTTGGGTTCAAGGATAAGGAGTAGGCAAGAAGCATTGGAAGGTGGGATGCCTTTATATAAATACATTTCAAATAGGTTTCTTACCTTTTTGCAAAATTTTTTAAGTGGCCAGAACTTATCAGAATGGCATACTGGTATGAGGGCTTTTAAAGTAGAAGTTTTAAAATCAGTTGATTATTCTAACCACTCAGACGATTTTGTTTTCGATACGCAGATGCTTTTTAATTCCTTAAGGGCAGACTTTAAGATTGGCGAGATTCATGTCCCCGTTAGATATTTTCCAGAAGCATCATCTATAAATTTTTTACGTAG
>JBAXBT010000284.1:0-1885 GCA_037141875.1 Candidatus Riflemargulisbacteria bacterium | reverse complement strand
AAAAAAAGGAGAGGGTGTTTATGAAAAAGTTAGCAGTAGTTTTTATATTAATGTGTTCATTGGTTTCTTTAGCTTTTAGTTTTGGTCTTACAGATAAGGTTATATTGAGAGTTGGAGAGAGTACTCTTACTCAAAAGCAGTTGGATGATAAGATTGAGGCATTGCCAGCACAATATAAAGAATATTATAGTTCTTTAGATGGTAAAAAGATTCTAATTGATAGCATTAAGAAAGAGTATTTAGTTTATGAAATGTCTAAGAAGGCAAAATATGATAAGAATAAAGATGTTTTAGCTCAATTGGACAATATTAAGAAACAAGTTATGGTTGCTCAATATTTGAAAGACACTATAGAAAGTAAGATAAAAGTTACTAATAAAGATACGAAGAAATATTTTGATGACAATAAAGATATGTTTAAGAAAGATGACCAAGTTAAAGGAAGACATATTTTAGTAGCTACTGAAAAAGAAGCTAATGATATTATCAGTAAGCTTGATAAAGGTGAGTCTTTCCAAGCTCTTGCTAGAGAGTTTTCTATGGATCCAGGAAGTAAAGTTAATGGTGGAGACTTAGGTTGGTTTGCAAAAGGACAGATGGTAAAGCCTTTCGAAACAGCAGCATTTGCACTTAAAAAAGGTACTTATACAAAAGATCCTGTTCAAACACAATATGGTTATCACATAATTTTAGTTGAAGATAAAAAAGATGCTGAACAGTTAGAGTATAAAGATGTTACTGGAGAAATTGAAACTTACTTAAAGCAGAATGCTCAAAAAGAAGCTTTAGATAAGTTATTAAAGGATGCTTCTGCATCAGTTAAGGTTGAAGACTTTTCAGAACAATTGTTTTTAAAGAAATAAGTTAATTTAAAAAATACCCCGCAATTCGCGGGGTATTTTTTAATACACATGATACACATTAAAGCCTACGCAAAATTAAATCTCCTTTTAGATATCTTGGGAATAAATGGGAATCTGCATGAAATGTGCATGATTATGCAGACAGTTTCTTTATATGATGAGCTAGATTTTAAAAGAACAGAGAATAAAGGCATCAAAATACTTTCTAATAAGCAAGAACTAGCTGAAGGAAATATTATTTCTAAAGCATACGAGATTTTAAAGGAAGAGTACCCCTCAAATGTAACTCATGGGTTTGAGGTTAGGCTTATTAAAAATATTCCTATGGGTGCAGGGCTTGCAGGCGGCAGCGCGGATGTTGCAGCTGCGGTTAAGGTGTTTTTGCAAGAGTTTGAATTACGGCTATCAGAAGATGAGTTGCTCTCTTTGTTGCTGCGCATAGGCTCCGATGTGCCGTTTTGTTATTTTGGCGGAACTAAGCTTGTAACAGGCAGAGGTGAGAAGATGCAGGAGATAGATGTTGATCTGCCAAAACACTTTTTGTTGGTTAATCCTAATGTGCATATCTCTACCAAAGAAGCTTTTGCTGATTGGGATAAGTTTGTCAAAGATAGTGGTTATACTCCAAAATTTGCAGATAACATATTAGATGGATGGGAGCATTACAATGCTTTTGAATTATCAGTGTTACCAAAATATCCAGTTATTAAGGAAATCAAAGAGTTGCTTTTGTCGCTTGATGCGAAGTTTGCTTTAATGACAGGGTCAGGTTCAACGGTTTTTGCTGGGTTTAATAAAGAAGAGGATGTTGATAAAGCTTATCAGTTGCTTTCTGAAGATTATAATTGTTTTAAGTGTGAGCCACACACGCCATAGCCCCTCTAAAGAGGGGAGTTCTTTAAGGAGTATCCTTAACTTTTACGTTAAGGTCTCATTGCCGACCTTAACAATCCGCTAGTCCCTGCGCAAATTCGCTTCATTAAAATCTGGGATATTTCTAGTCACCTTGTGAGCTACTGCCA
>JBAXBT010000283.1:0-1918 GCA_037141875.1 Candidatus Riflemargulisbacteria bacterium | reverse complement strand
TGTCGTAGAGCAACAACACAATGTTGAACCGGTCGAAGAAAAAATTGTTATTTACACAAGAGTTTCTTCTCATAATAAAAAAGAAGACCTAAATAGACAGCTTGAAAGGTGCGTAGCCTTTTGCGGAGCAAAAGGCTTGCCGATTACTAAAACATACAAAGAAATAGCGAGTGGAATGAATGACGATAGGGTTCAATTATGGAAAATGATTGATTCTAATCCAACAACAATTGTTGTTGAACATAAAGACAGACTTACAAGATTTGGATTTAATTATCTTGAAAAGTTATTATTAAAACTTAATTGTAAAATTATTGTAATAAACAAAGATTACGAAGCAGAAAATGATATAATTAAAGATATGATATCGATTGTTACATCATTTTGTTGCAGATTGTATGGAGTTAGAAGAGGTGCTAAAAAAGTTGGTTTAATAAAAAAAGTAATGGAGAAAACCAATGATTAGGACTTCTGTTCACACAATAGATTACTCAAATTCAACTAAGAAATCAATCTATAAATCATTCTTGAAAGAATGTAGAAGAGTGACGAAGTTGATTTTAGATAAAGTGTGGGATCAAGGTTATTCGTGGGTAGATAAAAGTGGAAAAAAGTTTAGATTTAGTCCAACCAAAAATTATTTTGAGCATCCAAAATTTCTTGATTACAATGAATTTAACTTAAAAACAACTTTAAGCGCAAGGATGTTAAGTAGCATAGTTACACAACTTTGCGGAGCATTAGGAGCAAGTACAGAGAAACAACGAAAACGCCAATACATGCTCAATAAAATAAAAGATGAAGGAATAACTCCAAGCAAAGCGTTTATTAAATCTCTAAAATGTAATAGACCGATAAAACCTAGTGTTGAAAACATTAACATAGAACTATCCTCAAAGTGTTGTGACATTGAATTAACCGAAGGGCATTTTAACGCTTTCATTCAACTAAAATCCATCGGGCAATCATTCGGTAGAATAAGAATTCCTATTAAATATACAAAACACTCTAATTCACTAAATGGAAAATTAAAAAACAGTTTTCTTTTCAAAAATAGATCAGTAGATTTAAGGTGGGAATCAGAAGTCGAGCAGGTTCAAAGTGGCATCGCAGTAGGAGCAGATCAAGGTAAAATTGACACTTTGACATTAAGCAATAATACAAGAACACCAAGAGAAGATAATCATGGATGGACGCAAAGTAAAATTTTGGCTAAATTAGCAAGAAAGAAAAAAGGAAGCAATAATTTTCACAAAACACAAGATCATAGGGAAAATTATATAAATTGGTCAATAAATCAATTAAATTTTAATGGAATTAAAGAAGTTAGATTGGAAAAAATTTGGAACATAAATTACAAAAGTGGGACTTCTAGGTTGATGTCGCATTGGAGTAATGTACTTATTCGGGACAAAATTAAAAGTCACTGTGAAACACTTGGGGTCCAAGTCGTTGAACAAGAGTGTATGTATCGAAGTCAAAGATGTTCTGAGTGTGGTTTAGTGCGTAAAACTAGCAGGAAGGGTAAGATTTATCATTGTAAATCTTGCGGTTTTGTCTGTGACGCTGACTTGAATGCGGCGAAAAATCACGAACAAAATTTACCGATTTTACCTTTTAGTTTACGCAAACTGAGAATGAATTTAGGTGAAGGATTCTATTGGAATTCCTCTGGCTTAACTTTATTCGATGGTACGGAGTTTAGAGTCCCGTGCTACCACGAAAAGTAAGGTTTTGTAAAACTTTTACTAACTCTTGATGTGCAACTACTACTAAGATTTTTTTATTAAAAGCAAAAAGCATAACTATATATTATTAAAAAATTAACATTTGGCATTGGTTTTTTTAATCAAACAAATACCAAGTTTTTTATATATTTGTTTTTGAATACTAAGATTTAAATAATTTGTTTCTAATG
>JBAXBT010000282.1:0-1921 GCA_037141875.1 Candidatus Riflemargulisbacteria bacterium | reverse complement strand
AACTTTTCCCGAAAAATCTGGCGAAACTCCTTTTTAATCAAATACGCAATTCTTCTCCAATTCACTAGTTTTCAAACTCCTTTTTTAATCTAATAATACTTATAAATAAAAGGACCACCGTTATAACTAGCAATGCCAAAACATGGTCTGCCAATTGTAAAAAATTATTCCCTTTAAGCATTGCTCCTCTAATTATCTGTATATAATGCGTAGCTGGTACAAGTTGAGAAATCCATCTAAAAAGAACTGGCATACTTTCCAATGGAAACATAAATCCACTAAGCAGTGTAGTCGGAAGAACAGTAATCATAAGCGTAGCCATAGTTGCCAACTGCTGAGTTTTCGCGAAAGTAGAAATCAGCATCCCGAAACTGCAACCAGTGAAAATATACAAAAGCATCATAATTTGAATGAAGAATAAAGATCCTCTCATGGGAACCTGAAACCAAAATATAGCCACAAAAATTACCAAGAGACCACCCAAAAATGCTACAAACGCATAAGGTATAACCTTCCCAAGAATTAAAGCATAAGAGGGGGTAGGACTTACCATAATTTGATCCATAGTATTCTGTTCCTTTTCCTTCACTATTGAAATACTAGTTAAAAGTGCACTGAGTAAAAGCATAATAATTGCTGTTAATCCTGGAACAAAGAAGAAACTAGACTTCAAAGAAGGATTATACATATAACGAATATTCAACTTAAATGGTTGACTAATCTTACTATTCTCTCTGTTAAAAGAATTAACTATCATTCCTAAATAGTTTGTAATGTTTGCGGCAGCATTGGGGTCACTTGCGTCTAAAATAAGAGACACGTTCGTTTGAGATTTGGTCTGAAGTGACTCTTCTAGGTCAACTGGAATAATCATAACAGCGCTGGTCTTCCCTTGTCTAAATAATTTATTAATATCCGACTCTGAGACTGATACTGTTTGAATATTAAAAAAATCACCGGCCGCGATATGGCTAATCAAATCACGACTATAACGACTATGAGACATATCGTTCACTAATAGATTAACTGACCTCATTTCCAAAGTAATCGCATATCCAAAGAATATCAGCATGAGTACTGGCCAAATAAGAATAATAAATAAAGTAGAGGGGTCTTTTATAATATGAATGAATTCCTTCTTTAACACCGCAAGCAACATTTTCATGCTTCTCTCCTGCTTACTGCCTTAAAAAATACATCTTGAATATTACTTACATCTAACTGTTTTTTAAGATTCTCTGGTGTGTCTAAGGCAACGATTTTCCCATCTTTCATAATGCAAATACGTCCACAATACTCAGCTTCATCCATATAATGAGTAGTTACAAATACTGTCTTTCCCTGTCTTGCTAATTCATAAATCTGAATCCAGAACTCTCTTCGTGCTATTGGATCTACTCCGCTTGTTGGTTCATCTAAAAATAAAAGACTTGGGTTGTGTAATAGTGCCACGCTTAATGCTAACCTTTGTTTCCAACCTAACGGTAATTTAGCTGTAAGTTGGTTAGCCTGTGAATAAAGATTGTGTGAACTTAAAATCTCATTTGTTTTGTCTTTAATCTCTTGGGCTGACAACCCAAAAATCCCACCATAAAACTCTATATTTTCACTAATTGTAAGATCTCCATACAAACTAAACTTCTGACTCATGTAACCAATGTTTTCTTTGATTTTCTCACTCTGTTTATAGACATCCAAACCTAAAACACTTGCTTGTCCTGAGCTAGGAAGAAGAAGACCACAAAGCATCCTAATAGTGGTAGTTTTGCCGGCACCATTGGCACCAAGAAAACCGAATATTTCCCCTTTCTTCACAGACAAAGAAATCTCATCTACTGCCTTGAATTCGCCAAAAACTCTAGAGAGTTGATCTATGTTTACTGCCAACTCAGGAGAAGTCATTCTAATTCTCCCTGCAATA
>JBAXBT010000281.1:0-1933 GCA_037141875.1 Candidatus Riflemargulisbacteria bacterium | reverse complement strand
GTCTTTTGCTAAATCATAACTAAAATAACCTCTTCTACTTCCATCATCTCTACCATCCATCTCAGATAACTTATGTAAATTACCTACTAAAAATTTATCTAAATCCTTTCCCTTTATCTTTCCTACTATAAGTGGGCTGTTTTCTAACCTTTCCTTTTCTAACCTTAACTCTTCTACCTTGTCAGTAATTCTTTGAGTAAATCTATCCATTAGTGGATCGTTACTTGTTCCAAACAAATCAAACCCAGACTCACCGCCCATTCTAGCAATGTCTGCCCTATTGCGGTTCATTATATAAATAAACCCTCTTGCAGTAGAAATCTGCATTCTATAACCATCTCTTACGCATCCGCCAACACTATCAAGAATAAACTCTCTTAACTCATTTATGTGTTCAGGACTAATAATGTTTGATTCAATAGTCTGGAGATGAACTTCTAGCTCAGCTATCATTTCTGAATAAGCTTCTTCCCAAGCTTTTTGAAAACGCTGAATTGTTGTTAATGAATTGTACAAATCAGGGTTAGTTGTTCTTAGTGTTTCTACTTTTTGATATAGCTTAACTAAGGAAAGATTCTTACTATATATTTGCTGTGCTTTCTCTGCAACCCTAAACGACTCACTAATAATTAAGTCATCCTGACTAGTCCCTGCTTCTATTTCATGGGAACCACCTTGTCCCTTATAAAATGTTTCCTGCATTGAAAAAAGTATTCTAAATTTCTGCCCTATATCTTTATGGAAAAGTGTTGTTAATCCACCCTGATATCCTGGGCCTTTTTTTACTCCATCATCTAACCCTTTTAATGTCTTTAGCTTTGCAGCCAAATCATCTCTCTGTTTAATTAATTTGTTAAGATTATCTATTTCTGGTTGTGTTGTTGGAGTACCCGCTGATTCAATCTTTAGCTTTAGTTTGTCTATTTGCAATTGTAAATAACTTCCATCGAAAACAGTGTCTATCTGTTCTACCGTTGATGGCTTCGTGCCTTTATTAGTTGCTAATAAAACATTACTACCTGAATATAATTCAAAAAATCCAGCATCAGTCATCCCTTCTGAAGAACAATTATTTAACCTTGCCTTAGAATCATCATCACTATACGCATTTATAGATAGTAAGTTTTCAGTCTGCGCTTCTATTTCATTAACATTTAGGACTATCTCAGCAACTATCTTCTTAGCCTCTTCCAAAGAAAGAGCATACTTGTTAGCTAATAAAGATGCTAACGTTTCTTGGGTTGGAACATCTAATGTCCTATCTAACTGCAAATGCTTAACAATATCTGCAATAGCATCAGAATCTACTCTTAATTGTAATCTAAACTTATATAATTTAACAAAATCCTTTACTTCTTGATCGGTCAAAATATACATGTCTGGATGATCTTTTTGTAAAACATGTAGTCTATCTAATAAAACCTCTTCAAGATTACTTTCATTAATATGTCTACCATTAATTGGTTCTAAATATCTAATCCCCGTTTGCTCATTATATAAACCAATGCTATTTAATATAGTTGTCATTGTAGCAGTTGTATAACTATCAGTAATAAAGTATTCATTTATGACTTCACTTAATAGTGAACTCTTGTTGTCATTCCTACCGTCATCATCAGAAAGCTGAAGCAACATTTCCTTCCAATTTCTACTATATGCCTCTGGCTTATTGCTTCTATCCATCATATTTCTACATACATTACCTAATCCATGAATAAGCACGTTAAGTCTTGCTTCTTTATTTCTAGCGCTAACACCAATACCCATAGAAGTAGCTTCCGAAACGTGTCTAGAATCACTGTTCATAATAAGTAATAATCTATATGGTGTAGTCTCTAACTGATGTGTAGTAGAATACAAATGATTTAAAGGCACTAAATATGGCAAATCAAAAGTTGTTGTTCTTTCATCTACTACTACTATTCTTTGATTC
>JBAXBT010000280.1:0-1940 GCA_037141875.1 Candidatus Riflemargulisbacteria bacterium | reverse complement strand
GTATGGCGCGCCCGAGACGATACTCTCATACGCTCTAACCTGTGGTTTAGAGCTAGTTCGAGGATGTTTCTAAGTTCAGTTTCGACTTTGTCTCACTTCACTAAGAACCGACACGAACGTCTAGTTCTCATCGCTCAGTCGCTAAAGTTTCAAACATTGCTACAAATAATGTAACGTTGGCGCGCCCGAGACGATTCGAACGTCTGGCCTACGGCTTAGAAGGCCGTTGCTCTATCCATCTGAGCTACGGGCGCTAACAATGGGTAAATATTTAACCATGCTATTTATTATTTTACAATAAACAAGAAGCTATCATTGATAATAATTATAATGAAAATCAATTAGTTTAATGTTGTTTTCTTCTTATTGCTTAACTTTATAAAAAGATATACCAAATATAAAATTCCTATAATTAGTAAACCAACAGTTAACTCTTTATAATATTGTTCCAAATATTCTTTTTGTGAAAAGAAAAAGAATCCCAATAACGCTAAGGTAATATTCCAAATAGTCGCTCCAATAAAAGTAAATAAAAGAAAAAATCTCATTGGCATTTTGGCTAGACCAGCTGGAATAGAAATAAGATGTCTAATCCCTGGAATAAGCCGCCCAATAAAAGTAGAGGTATTGGCATTCTTCAAAAAAAGTTTCTCAGCTTCTTCTATTTTCTTTGGTTCAATCAAGAAGACTTTTGCTAATTTACTATTAGCAAATTTATAAATAAGTGGCCTTCCTAACCAAGCAGCTAAATGATAGTTAATCAAAGCTCCAAAAACAGCACCAAAGGAAGCAGCAAGTACAACTAGAAAAATATTAAGATCACCGCTAGCAGCTTTCCATGCAGCAGGTGGAACAACAACCTCTGAAGGGAAAGGCAAAAAGGTACTTTCCACTGTCATCAATAAACAAATAGTACCATAATTGATGTGTGCCATATACCAAGCAATAATAGGTGAAAAAATACTAGAAATCATTTCTAACAAAAGATATCAGATTATCAAAAATCAGTCAATAAAACTCTTTGTTAATTAGAGCGGGAGACTACTTCGACTCAACTTTGTTTCGCTCAGTCTAAACTAAGCAAAGTCTCCATTTATAAGTTTTTCTTTTTTGACTCTAGTCCACCCCTTTATTTGTCTTTCACGTTTAGCAGCTTCTTCTTTGAATATATATTCTTTTGAATATACTAATTTAACCGGCAATTTGCTTTTTGTGTAAAAGGATAACCCAGAGTTATGTTCAACTATACGTTTCTTTAAAAATTCTGTAATACCAACATAATAGGAATCGTCATTACATTTTAGTATATAAAGTTTGTACATAGCTTTATTATAACATTTATGAACTTTAGTTTACACTGAGTGAGCATCTTTGATGCGAATCGAAGTGGAGCGGGAGACCAGTCTCGAACTGGCGACCCCCAGCTTGGAAGGCTAGTGCTCTACCAACTGAGCTACTCCCGCACACACACCTGTTGATTCAACAACCGGCATAATATTATAACATGTATGTTTATTTTGAAAACACTCAAATCACTTAACTTTAGGTAGCTTTAATAATGCTTTCTTTATTTCATCTTCTGGATACTCAAAATCCTCTAATTGATTATCAAAATATTTCTGATAAGAAGTCATATCAAAATGTCCATGACCAGAACAGTTAAATAATATAACTGTTTCTTTTCCTTCTCTTTTGGCTTTAAGTGCTTCTTCTATAGCGCCTTTTACAGCATGAGCTGTTTCTGGGGCAACAATATGTCCTTCAGTTTTAGCAAAAAGAATAGCAGCATCAAATACTGGCTTCTGATGATAAGCAACAGCTTCCACTAAGCCCTGGTCAACCAACTTTGAAATAATAGGTGCCATCCCATGATATCTGAGTCCACCGGCATGAATTGAAGCTGGGACAAAATCGTGTCCAAGCGTATGCATCTTTACTAC
>JBAXBT010000279.1:0-1942 GCA_037141875.1 Candidatus Riflemargulisbacteria bacterium | reverse complement strand
TGGAATTACCCCAAAAAGTTGGACAGTAAAAAACGAGGAAGATGTAGAATATATACTGAAAGGGGTAAAATATGAGAGTTGTAACAACATATGATAAAGAATTTAAAGAGCAAGCAGTACAAATGGCAATATGCAGCAACAAGAAACTTAAAGATGTCGCAGGTAGTTTAGGGATACCATCAAGCACATTAAGAGGATGGGTTGAATCTAAAGAATACACAAGTATTAGTAAGGAAGAACTATCGGAAATTAAAAGGCTGAAGAAAGAATTGGCTGAAGTTAGGATGGAGCGTGATATCCTAAAAAAAGCAATGGCCGTCTTCTCCAGACAGTAGAAAACAAAACAACGTTTGTTAAAGAATATGCCAAAATGTTTTCTATAGAGAAGATGTGCCGAATCCTAAATATTACAAGAAGTTCATATTATTCTCATATTGATTCTAAGGTTAGTAATACAGCTAAAGAAAATCAAAAGATACTAGAAGCTATTAAGAACATAAGGAACAATAAAAAGAAAGTGTCTTATGGTGCTCCTATGATGACAAAAGAATTAAATGGCATTGGACTAACTTGTAGCAAAAACAGAGTAGCTAGAATTATGAGATCTAATGGAATTCAATCTCAAATAAGAAAAAGATGGAAGAATACATCAAAAGACAGAACTAGCTTAATATTTGCACCAAATTTATTAGAAGGTAAAGGATTTGTTACAAAAAGACCTAAAGAATTATTAACATCAGATATTACCTACATAAAAACTAATGAAGGTTGGCTATATTTAGCAATAGTACTTGATGTGCATCTTAGGAAAATAATTGGTTGGTCAATGGGAAATCGTATTACACATGAACTAGTTTTAGATGCAATTAAGCAAGCTATTGGTAAAGGTAATATTGAGTCAAAAGCAATATTCCACTCAGACAGAGGGAGTCAATATAGTTCAATAACTGTTAGAGAATATCTGAAAACAATAGGACTTAAACAAAGCATGAGTAGAAAAGGTAATTGTTATGACAACGCAATTACTGAAACATTTTTTAAAACACTTAAGGTAGAATTAGTGTATAGAGAAAACTTCAAAACAAGAACTGAAGCAAAATTAGCTATTTTCGATTATATTGAAGTATTTTATAATCGGGAAAGGAGGCATTCTTCGCTAGGTTATCTTTCACCTGTAGATTTTGAAAGATTATTTAGTAAATTAGTCGCTTAATTGTGTCTTCTTTTTTGGGGTAATTCCAGTTACAGTTGAGTTGAGTGCCCGCCAAAATCAAATCCGAGTTGAGTTGAGTTAGAGTTGAGAGAAGACTTAACTCTCAACAAATATGAGTATGACATTGTTTAAAGATTTATATTTTGTTATTCTCAGATAATATGATTAACTCTTCCTTCCTTTTCTACGATCTCGAAACCTTCGGAATTAATCCTCAACTAGACAGGATTGCTCAGTTTGCCTGTATTAGAACCAATGAAAACCTTGAACAAATAGAAGAACCAACTGTTCTGTATTGCAAAATATCAGAGGACTATTTGCCAGAGATTGAGGCATGTTTGCTTACCGGTATCACGCCTCAAGATACTCTCAAAAAAGGTATATGTGAATATGAGTTCATCAAACAGATTAACGAAATTTTCTCTGTGCCAGAAACCTGCGTGCTTGGCTACAACAATATCCGTTTTGACGACGAGTTTATCCGTAATTCTCTTTATCGTAATCTTTTTGATCCCTATAAACGGGAATGGGCTAATGGGAATTCAAGATGGGACTTAATTGATATGGTTCGATTAACACACGATCTTCGACCAGGAAACATTAGTTGGCCTCAGAACGAAGACGGAAATACATCTTTCAAACTTGAAGACTTAGCCAAGGCGAACCATCTGACAAATGGAGATTCTCATGATGCGTTAGCTGATGTCAAAAATACTGTTGAATTAGCAC
>JBAXBT010000278.1:0-1943 GCA_037141875.1 Candidatus Riflemargulisbacteria bacterium | reverse complement strand
TTGTTCCAGTATCAGCTACATATACCACGCCAGCTTTGCTGACAGAGACATTCCTCGGACTCCAAAATCCACCTTTAGTGCCACCTACTTGTGCCTTAGGATTTAGCTTACTATCAAACTTTTGTATTCTGCCATTCCAAGCATCTGCAACATACAAATTACCCAGTGTATCAACAGCTATTCCAGAAGGTTCTTTAAACTGTCCAATTTTGTCCCCTTCGCCTGCTATACCTGATACAAAAGTTCCGTCTTGCTGACATTTATTTATTGCAGCATTTCTGAAAGCTGAAACATATATATACTTATCATCAGGTGATACTGCTATCCCTTTTGGAGAATCAAGCTGTCCTTTTTTCTTACCTGTCTCTCCAAACTCAAGAAGCTTCTGAGCCTTTATATATTTTACAGGCGGTGCTCCCATAAATTTTGAAGCCACAATGCCAATTACAATTAAGACAATTACACTTATTAACACCATAAGACTACTACCACCACGCTTCTTTTTTTTGTTTTTACCTTTTGCTTTTTTGACTGACCTTTTCTTTGCCATTTAAGACCTCCTGATTATATCGCTTCTGCTATCAAAAACTTTAGCAGTAAACGGGTTCTTAACTAAAAACTACTCCAATATAGTAGCTATCTTACCTACCGAATTGTCCGTTACAATAGCCTGTCCGTTTTTCAATACTGCTATACCCATAGGACAGTTCAATTTTACCTTGTTCTTGTCTAAAGCAATTGATTTAACTGAACCACCATTGAGATTAAATGAAAGAACTCTATGATTTGTTGAATCTGTAATCAATATTCTATTGTTTTGTTCATCTATCGCTATATATGGTTCCATCAAACAGCCACCAGCTACTTGATCAGTTGACCAACCTTTTACCTTAATTTCTCTCACATATTTACCCATGGTAGTGATGACTTTTATTCTGAAGTTTTTTCTGTCAACCACATATAGATTTCCATCTGGGCCTTGTTTCATGCTAAAAGGTTCAGCAAAATCCGTTTCGCCTTTGCCTCCACCCTTTTTACCAAAGGTCATTACAAACTTACCTTTATTATCAAATTTTAATATCACGCTATTTCCAGTATCAAGTATGTAAACATTTCCGTCTTTGTCCACGCCTACATCACGCGGGCCCCAAAGCCCCTGCTCTTGTCCGACAAATCTGATAAAGCTTCCTGTTGCAGTAAATATAGCCACCCTGGCATTCCATGTATCTGCAACATAAATGTTTCCGTCTGGACCTATATCAATACCGCATGGTTCTTTTAATTCACTTGGACCATTACCTTCCTTACCCCAAGCAAGAATGAAAGTACCTGCATTGTTAAATTTCTGTATTCTGTCATTTTTTGAATCTACCACGAAGATATTTCCTTCTTTATCTACTGCTACATCCTTAGGAGAAGAAAAGAATCCCCTATCAGTTCCAGGCGCCCCACCTGCTGTCAAAATATTTTGCGGTTCAGTCACTACTTTTCTTTCATTTTTGTTTAGATTCCCAGGATTGAACATAACAAGAATCAAAATTAAAATTGCACCCAACAATACTGATATTATTATTTTCTCTTTCTTTGACATCATATTGATATCGATCATTCCACGCCTCCTGTCCAGAATTTTTCAAGATCTTTTCTAATATATACCACAAAATCATAAAGGGTATAATTATAAATAACCAGAAATATTCCGGATTAGCAAATTTATAGCCAGCCATTAATTTGTTTCTCCCTCTATTTTATTAATTTCCTCTTCCGTGTACTCATAAGCACTTCTATTTGAGCAATTGCTCAAAACTCTTATTTTGTTAAGCACCTCATTTGTTCTGTAAACGGCTAATCTTTTAAATCTTTCTAGTTTGTTTGTGGATATTTTTTCTATCATATAATTCTTTAATTTTGCCTTGACTACGCAACATCTTAAATGCCAAGTT
>JBAXBT010000277.1:0-1947 GCA_037141875.1 Candidatus Riflemargulisbacteria bacterium | reverse complement strand
ACAGGATTAGTTAGATTTCCCTGAAGCATTCCTCCTATATATAATTGATTTCGTGGTTTAGGAGGAATTTTAATCGTTTCAGTTATTTTTGGATATTTGATTGAATAATTATAGATTCTGCTAGAAATAAGGTTTTTTGATACAGTGTCTGTAACATATACATGTCCTAAGGAATCAAGTTTAAGAGTGTCTTTTAAAACATTCTTCTGAAAATAAAGTATAAGTAGATCTTGATATTGTTTACGAAGTTTTTCATAGTCTTTATCTGGTAAAAATATTGAATCAATTCTAACTTTAGGATCTGTATATACTAATTTAGGTTTAGTTTTAACAGTGTCTGTATGTGAGATCCATACAGTTGTAATAATAGGCTTCTGAGGATCAGGTTTAGGTTGATTGCATCTTGATATGAAAAGTAATCCAATCAACATTAATATAATAAAATGATACCAATATTTTATCACTATATTCATTTTGCTGGGTTTAATACTTCTGTTCTAATCTCTGTTATTACCTCATGACCTTGATAAATACTATATCCTGTTGCAAGTATTGTAAGTATAACACTCACTACAATTACCCCTATTACTTGTTTAGGCCATTTATTTATGACTTTTATAATGAAGTTGTCATCATTGAATTTTTCTAACTTTTCTTCTAATTTTTCTATTTCATGTATTCTGGGGCAATTGAGTACATGTTTGTTTCCATCAGTAATTAAAGTAAGTACTCTTGTTTCTAATACTGTTACTCTCCCATTTGTCTTTGTTGTTTGTTCTTTAATGAAACCTAAGACATCTAACATGTGCTTATTATTGGTGTCAATTTTTTCATTTAGACTGGTTAGTCTTGTTTCCAGTAGTTCCTGAACTAGTTCCAAATTATTCTTCATAGTCATGGTAAATAATAAAATAGTAAAAACAAAGCACTATTCTTCCATAGAAATAGTGCTTAACATAGTTAACCAAAATTATGTAATAATTTTGATACCACCAAACAATTTATTAATTTTGAAATTGTATTAAAACCAACAAAATGCCAAACAGTTACACACTTTTTAAACAAGAAATCAAACAATGGTTTCTTGAGAACATCCCTACGTCCAAAAGAATCTAATCAAAATATCATTTATATGGCTATTGTATATTTACATAGAAGAAATAATATAGAGAATTCAATTGATAATATTTTCTATATTGGAATTGGTATATCAGAGAAGAGAGCATGTTCTAAACAAGGACGAAATTTACATTGGAAAAGAATTGTAAATAAGTATGGATTTACTATTGAAATATTATATAATGATTTAACTTGGGAGGAAGCTTGTCAAAAGGAAATTGAATTAATTAAACTTTATGGAAGAAAAGACTTAGGATTAGGAAATTTAGTAAATCTAACAGATGGAGGAGATGGACAATTGGGTTGTTTTCCAAATAAAGAATCAAGAAAAAAGAAAAGTATTAGTATAAAAAAAGCACTTGAATCACAAGAAGTTAGAAAGAAGATGGGAGATAGACAACTAGGAGAGAAAAATCATAGATTTGGAAAACATTTAAGTAAAGAAGAAAAAGAGAATTTAAGTAATTTTCATAAAGGAGAAAAAAATTCAATGTATGGAAAAAGACATTCTATTGAACTTATAGAACAAATACAAAATTCACGTAAAACAAGTCTAAGTAGACTAATCGAAATGAATAAAGGTAGTAACAATCCAATGTTTGGTAAAAAACTTTCTGAAGATAGAAAAAGAGAAATTAGTAATTTTCATAAAGGTAAAACTGTATCTGAAGAAACTAGAAAAAAAATGAGTGACTCACAATTAAAAAGATATCAACATGCCAACTAGTTATGATTTTTTTAAAAAGGAAATTAAAGAGTATATCATCAATAATATTCCTATATCCAAGAGATTACTTGACGTAGGGCCAGGTTGTGGCACTTATTCAA
>JBAXBT010000276.1:0-1956 GCA_037141875.1 Candidatus Riflemargulisbacteria bacterium | reverse complement strand
CTTTAAATTTAGCATATCACGAGATACCGAAGACGCTTCCTTTTAGTGAGGACTTTGTAAGATACTATCAAACAGATTTTTTAAATAGTTATTTTTTGGATAGAGAAAGATTACTAAAGATTCTTCCTAAACAAATGAATCTGTTATCTGAGAAAGATACGGTCTTACAATATAGTCTTTATTTGCCTAAGGAATTTAGTAGCTTTAAAGAATTAATTGAGTTTTTTGGTATAGAAGAAAAGGAATTTGATAGAATCGAGTTTCAGAAAGATAATCTTGAAATCTGGGATAATTTGAATAAAAACATAGCATCTTATTTTCCAAAAAAGGAAACTAGTCTTAATGCTATTAAAGTTCTATTGATAGATGTGTCTCAGGAGTTTAGTAAGGATAGTTTTCGTCATCATAATGTGATTGAACCACCATTGGGCTTAATGTATATCCTGACATATTTAGATCAACACCTGGGAAGCAGAATAGACGGTAAAATAATTAAGTCTAGAATAGATTTTGATAGTTACTCTGAACTAGAAGCACTTTTAAATGAATTTGGTCCTGACGTTATTGGCATGAGGGCTTTATCACATAATAATATATTGTTTCATCATATTGCTGCAGTAATAAGAGATGTTGGGTTTAGTGGTCCGTTGATTTGTGGAGGACCTTATCCAACAAGTAGTTATGAGGAATTGTTAGTTGATGGGAATGTTGATATTGTTGTGATTGGAGAGGGAGAAGAAACATTCGTGCAACTAATACAAGAAGTTATTAATAATAATAACAAGTTACCATCTTATGAAGTATTAAAGAACATTTCAGGAATTGCTTTTCGTATGAAAGGTAAAGAAAGAAGAAATCCTCATACACTTATAATCGAGAAACAATTTCGAGCAGATTCTTTGGTTGATATAAACGTTTCTGATAAAGAGTTAGCTTATATTATCTTTACCTCAGGAAGTACAGGAGAACCAAAGGGTGTAATGATTGAAAGAAAGAGCGTTAATAATTTATTAGAAGCTTGGGATGAATTTTATGGATTAATAGATAAACCAAAGAATGTATTACAGTTAGCAAGCTTCTCCTTTGACGCTTGGATTGGTGATTTGCTGAAGACATTAAGTAGTCGTGGTACATTAGTAATATGTGAAGACAATGATAAGTTTGATTTGACTAGAATATGCCAGTTAATTCAAGAACACAGTGTTTCTTTGATTGAGTTGACTCCTTCATATATTTTAATGCTAATGGAGTTTGCTTTTGAGAGAGGGTTTGATCTAAGTTGCTTAGAAATAGTTATAATCGGTGGAGAAAGTTGTACCACTAAAGAGTATAGCTTGCTTAGCGATTTTGCTAAAAAGTTTGATTTTAGATTGGTTAACGGATATGGCGTTTCCGAAGCATGTATAGAGACGATTGTTTATGACGGTGATCCTGTGACTGGTGCTGCAGTTCCTATAGGGAGACCTTTAAAGGGAATGACCGTCTGGGTGTCTGAGAAGGGGGAGTTGTTTATTGGTGGCAAGGGGATTGGTTCTGGGTATTTAAATAATGAGGAATTAACTAAAGAAAAATTTGTTGAGATTTCAGGACAGGGAGTTCTTTATAGGACAGGAGATTTGGTTAAATATAATGACTCTGGCGACCTCATTTGTTTTGGAAGAGAGGATGACCAAGTAGAGATAAATGGAAGACGGGTTGAACTGCTTGAGATTGAGAACACTTTGGAAACAATAAATGGTGTAAACAAAGCTAAAGTTATTAGTTATGAAAATCAAAACGGGAAAACAGCTATAACTGCATTTTATTTATCTGAAAATTCAGTTGCGCCTCAGAAAATTGAAGAAGAGTTAAAGTTAAAATTACCAGAATATTTATTGCCACATAAGTTAATTATGATGCAAGAATTTCCTATAAATTCAAACGGTAAAATAGACAAAAAACAGTTGGAAAAGGAAG
>JBAXBT010000275.1:0-1964 GCA_037141875.1 Candidatus Riflemargulisbacteria bacterium | reverse complement strand
TAGCGTAAGTATGGGCTACACATTCGCAGACTTTAATTATGAAGAATTATTAGCATTTCTAAATCTCGGCCTTAGAATTATGAATAGCCAACCTCCCGCAAGCATCAATTACTATAGCCTATCCCAAATACCTGTAGAATGGGACGCTCCAGTATTACTCTACGCCGCAATAACAGCACTAAAACGCCTAATATTCGGCCTTAACTTCCAAGAAAAAAGAGTAATATTCGGAACCCCTGAAGAAGCTAGAAACGCCATAACCACCTTCCAATCACTCTACCAAGACTATAGCACCATATGGACCGAAACAGCTAAAAATGCTAAGACTAGAAAACTCTACGGTATGAGCCAGTACGTAACCCCGGAATATACACTTCCGGGTGGGCGGAGCAGGTGGTTTAGGTATTTATACAAAAGTAATTGATAATCAACGACTTACAACTTATTTTGAAAATCTCTTTATGAATGACGAGCGGGAAAACCCACGTGCTTTAGCCGTGGGATGAAAGCGAGCACTAGGAACATTAGTTTAACCTAAAAAACATTAAAATAAAAGAAGGAATTTTGTATAATATATTGAATAAGTAATATATGAAGAATAAAGAACAAAGAAATTTTAGAGCGTTTAGTATCATGCTTAACGACGAAGAAGCAGAGATTCTTCGTCGTTTAAGATGTGAATATTGCATTAATATCTCTGGAACAATGAAAAAATATCTTAGAGAAAAACTCGAAGAGTTAGATAAACAAAGGGATGATAAAAATAAATAATGTCAATTAGAACATATAGGCAACCCTTTTTTCCTGATTCCTTGACATTTCAAATGGCAAAGGAATCAGGAAAAATCTATACTAAAGCTCTGCTAAATAATAAGCAAGGTATAAAAATTAGTGATAATAAAAAGATAATGCCTAAATATGTAAAAAACGCTAAATACCTACAAAGTCAAAGCGCTCAAGCAAGTTATGAGTCTTATTTCATTGCTCTAGAAAGTTACTTTAAATCCTTAAAATCTTTTAAAAAGAATCCTAAGAAATTCTCAGGAGAACCTAAACCTCCTAGAAAATCTAAATTTCTATATAAAATCACATTTAAGAAAACCTCAATTAGACGTAAGGGCGGAGAACTGTGGCTCTCCGCCAAAAGACCTAATGAACCTATTAAAATAAAATGGGCAGAAAATCTGCCCATTCCCACTTGGGCTATCATTAGCTATGATAAGTTTGAAGGTTGGAATATTAATTTAGTAATAGAGACTCTAGATATAATTAATCCCATTACCTTGGATTCCTCCAAGGCAATGTCAATAGACCTAGGAGTTAAAAGGGTAGCTACTACCTTTAATACTGTAGATAGTAAGGTCAAAACCTATAATGGAAAAGAACTAATGTCCCTAGTTAGACTTAGAAATATAGTTGATGGAAGAATTAAATCTAAAAAATCCAAGTATAAAAAAGGTAGTAGGAAACACAGAAAAATTGCTAGGGCAGGAAGAAGAATTATCAAAAGAATCAAGAATAAACAAAAGAATATTTTACATAAATATTCTTCAATGATTGTTAAAGATTGTATTGCAAAAAATATTGGAACAATATTTATTGGAGATAACTCTAGCACTCATAATGAAACTAATACGGGTAAAGAAAATCAAAAGATTCAACAAAATCCTGAGCAACAATTAGCAAAGTATGTGGAATATAAATTTAAGAACGTAGGAGGTGCGGCTTTAGCCGTACCAGAACCCTATACAAGCCGAGACTGTCCTAAATGCGATAATCGCAAGTCTGCTTCTCCCAAGGGGAGAATCTATACTTGCGATATTATTGATATCGACATGTGTAATTTTACATATGATAGGGATGGAGTAGGATCTATAAATATAATGAAGAGGAATATTAGTAGTGTAAATGTATCGTTTAACCAGAGATGGTTGGACGTAGTAGGCGGTCTGACGCCGCCAATG
>JBAXBT010000274.1:0-1975 GCA_037141875.1 Candidatus Riflemargulisbacteria bacterium | reverse complement strand
CTGGTCTATAGAATTTTACAATTAATTTTTGTTCACTTTGTTTGACAGATAATTCGTAAACTCGGTTTACATAGCTGTTCCTTTGGATTACTAGGTTGGATAAGTTTAAGCCAGTAATCTTTTCGGTTTGGGTGAGAATTGAATCAAAGGAAAGTGATAGCCACGGGTCTTGCATGCTTTTATTATAGCATTAAGGGGAGCGATTATTTTAAGGCAGATTGCCGTAAATTCCTTGGAATCTATTTTTATAAAGAGATCCGATAGTGTGAACGAATCTATAGCTTTCTTTAAATGGGTCGACCTTGCTTCCTGCTTTATCTTCCCAAACGATAGGTACTTCCACTATTAGTTGCTTGTAGAGTCTTGCAAGATACAAGAGCTCTAAATCAAATGAAAATCCATCTATTGTTAGTTTTGGGAAAATCAGTTTTACAAATTCTTTAGTGAACAGTTTGTGCCCACATTGGGTATCATGCGTGCCGGGCAGAATTGTTGTGTTTGTTATTGTTCTTAGGGTACTGCCTGTTATTTTCCTTAGCAATGATTGAGGTGTTAGTATTACAGAGTCTTTAAGTGCTCTGGACCCTATACTTCCATCAGCATTGGCTTTTTTAAGCGCGGAATATAGTTTGAAAGTTTCATAAATATCTGTTGCTCCGTCTGCGTCAGTAAATAATCGAAGCTCTGAAGATGAAGCCAACATGCCTTTTTTGACAGCCGAACCTTTCCCTCTGTTATTTTGAAAAATATATGTTATTGGCACCCAACATGAATTTTTAACAGTCGATACGATTTGAGCCGTTCTGTCGGAGGAACCGTCATTAACAACTATAATTTCGCCGTTAATAGAATTCTCCTGAAAGAATTTATTTATTCCCTCGAGCGTTTTTTCTATTCGTGCTTCTTCATTATAGGCTGGAATAATTACGCTTAAGCTTTCTGTTATTTGAATGGCAATAATTTTTAGTTTCATCTTTATATATCGTAACCATATTTTAGTTATTGCAACTTTCTTCGGTCTTTTGTCTATATGTATGGACTTAGATGCTGTAGAATAATGTAGAAAATAGAGGTATCATTAGCTTATATATACTTAAGGACGTGGTTTTTTGACTAAAAAGGTAATTATCGTTGGCGGGGGAATAGGTGGACTGGCTACTTCTTGTTTATTAGCTAAGAAGGGCTATGAAGTTGTTCTTTATGAAAAAGAGGAAAGACTTGGTGGTCGTTGTAATTTACTTCAAGAGAAAGGCTACTCTTTTGATATGGGTCCTTCTTGGTATTTGATGCCAGAGGTTTTTGAGCATTACTTTAAGCTTTTAGGTGAGAAAATAGAGGATTATTTAGACTTAGTTAAGCTTGAGCCTTCATATAGAGTTTTTTACGATACTAGCAAGGTTAATCATAAAGATATTTTCACTAACAGAGATAAATTAAAAGATATTTTTGAATCTTTTGAGCCTGGTAGCTTTGAGAAACTTGAAGAGTATTTGGTTTATGCGCAGGAGCAATATGGTATAGCTATGGATGAATTTGTTTATCGTAATTATGATAGTTTGCTAGATTTTTTAAATCTTCGAGTTATCAAGAATGCTAAGAAGTTTTCTCTTTTTAAATCGATGGATGTTTATATAAAAAAGTTTTTTAAAAATAATGATTTACGTAAATTGCTTGAGTATCAACTTGTGTTTTTGGGTGGTTCTCCATATAACACGCCTGCACTTTATAAAATTATGTCACACGTAGATTTTAATCAAGGGGTATATTATCCAATGGGTGGTATTTATAAAGTTGTAGAAGCATTAGAGAAAATAGGCCGTAGTTTAGGTGTGGAGTATTATTTAGGCGTTGCAGTTGAAGAAATTATTATTGAAAATAATTTTGCTCAAGGGATAAGACTTGATAATGGGCACTTTATTAGAGGTGATGAAATTATTTGTAATCCAAATAACATTAAAATGAATGTTTACAAAAT
>JBAXBT010000273.1:0-1980 GCA_037141875.1 Candidatus Riflemargulisbacteria bacterium | reverse complement strand
CTATTCATAGCTTCATAATAGAAGTCACATCCAAAGCTTTTTCTATTGCCTATTTCAGGTAAGAACTTCGTAATTTGAATATTTTATCCTCATTTCATTTTTTTTAACTGCTTTTGTCCGTTCCGGACAGTAATATATAGGTATGAATTTATGTTTTTAATTGGTTAATCAGGAGGAACAAATTTCTATTTCTTTTAATATTCAAAACTCAGAAGATAAGTTTTTAATATCTTCATCAGCCTTGTTACTTATATGTTTAGTGTAAATAGTAGTCATTTCTAAACTTGAATGATCTGCTTGTTCCCTATAGTACACCCTATTTGTCAGACCACAAGATAAGCTTTTTTAATTGAATTATAATAATAATAAATATGATGATGATGTAATGGTGTTAATAACGGGAAATAACTCGAAGAGTTATTCTCGTTATTAACACTTTTTCTTTTTTGCTTCTTTTTTCTTTTGTTCATAACCATTTTTTCTGTTGATAACTTAAGCTGCCGGGAAAAATAGATCAAACGGGATACAACGTCCTATGCCCTGATGACGCTTCTCATGATTGTATTCATACATGAACCCGGATAGGCCTTCAAATAGCTCGTATCCATTGGATGAAGGGTAAAGATACACATAATCACGTTTACATGTTCGCCAGAAGCGTTCTATAAAGATATTGTCCAGTGCACGACCCTTTCCATCCATGCTGATCTTTATGGCCTCCTTGTCCAAGTATTCTGTCCATAGTGCACAAGTAAATTGGCTGCCCTGGTCAGAATTGATTATTCCCGGTTTGCCATTTTTTGCAATAGCATCTATGAGCACGGTTAAGCTGTTGTCCGCATCTAAAGTATTAAAGATATCCCAGCCCACGATATAACGGCTATACACGTCAATAATAGCTGTAAGGTACATAAATCCCAGCTTCATTGGAATATATGTAATGTCAATAGCCCAAACCTGATTGGGGCCAGTAATTGCCAGGTATTTCAGCAAATATGGCCTAATATACTTGGCTTTTCCCAATCGGCTTAGATTTCGCATTGGATAAATGGCCATAATCCTCATTTTACGCAATAAACGTTTTACCCTTTTGTAATTTACCACCAAGCCCAATGTCAATAATAGGTAGTCTTGCATCTGCAAGATACCATGAGTTGGTTTATCGAGATGACGCTTATCTATTAATGTCATTATTTCCAAATTTTCCTTTGTTTCCCCAACGGCCTTATAATAAAAACTGCTTCGGTTTATTGCCAGAAGTTCACATTGGCGGCGTATGCTTAACTTCTCATTCCCACTTATATATCCTTGAAGCTCTTTCATACCCCTGCCATTTTTGAAATTTTTTTTAAATAGTCACACTCCATTTCCAACTGACCTATTTTTGCATATAGCTTCTCAATATCGGGAGAATCGTCCTTTTTTAATCCTTTGGTCTCGAATATTTCAACTGACCTTTCAATAAACGATTGCTTCCATTTAGAGATAATGGTGGGATGAACATTAAAACGTTTTGATAACTCAGCCAATGTCTCACGCTCTTTAAGAGCAGCAATGGCTACCTGGCTTTTGAAAGCCGCTGTTAATTTCCTTCTTTGCTTTTTAATCATTTCAGTGTAAAGTTAAGTTAAATATTGGCTTAACTCGTGGTCTGAATTTCGGGGAGTATTATAGAAGACTACCCTTTTATAATGTTGAAAAGGGAACATAATAAACTATTAAGCAAAAATAGTTTTATTTGTGATGCCGAAACATTAACTGATGACAAGAGTAAGTTTATCGCTTCAGACAATACATTACTGGAATTTGGGAATCTTCAAAGCAGTGAAAAATCTCATAGTGGTAAGTATTCAATAAAATTAACCAAAGACAATATCTGGGGTATGACCTTCAGATTAAATGATGTTAAAAAAGGAGAAAAATTTAAATTGAATATTTGGAGGTATTCTAGCGAAGACAAAGGATTTATTGTTGCATCAG
>JBAXBT010000272.1:0-1981 GCA_037141875.1 Candidatus Riflemargulisbacteria bacterium | reverse complement strand
ACTTTTTATCATATTTATACCTGAAGAAGCATCTGCTTGTCCTAATTCTCCAGACCTAGCTAAATCTTGAATTGCTCCTTTTAAGTCACTTATCACATATTTAGCCCAACCTCGAAGATAGTAAGCTTCTGGGTCTCTTGGATTTAAGGATATTGCTTTACAATAATCCTTGATTGCTGACTTTGGGTCTCCTTGTTTTTCTTTTGTTTTTCCTCTGTTTTTATAAGCTAAAGATAATTTAGGGTTATACTCTATTGCTTTGTTATAATCTTGGATTGCGCCATTGTAATCCTTCAAATTAAATTTCGCGACACCTCGCCAGAAGTAAGCACCAGAATATTTAGGATTACATTCTATTGCTTTATTATAATCGTAAATAGCTTCTTCGTAGGCTTCCACCCTAGCATTAGCATGACCTCTACAATAATACGTTAACTCGTTCTTAGGATTTAACTCTAAAGCCCTAGTATAGTCTGAAATAGCACCAATATGTTCCCCTTGCTTATCTTTCATGCTTCCACGAAAAAAATAGGCTAATTCATTCTCAGGATTTAGTTCTAGCGACTTAGTAACATCTTGGATTGCTCCAAGGTTATTGCCAGCTTGGCCTTTAACGTTTGCTCGAAGATAATAAGCTTCAAAATCATTAGGGTCTAGCTCAATAGCCTTGCTGTAATCATGGATTTTCTTTAGGTGTTCTTTGGTCATATATATCATAAAAATCTACCTCCATGATTAAATTTATATATTTTAGTGTAACATACCTGATTCAGAAAAAACACTGCACCCTAATTTCTTTGTATCTCTATAATTTATCGTCATTTTTTTTAAAAAATTTCAAGTATTTTATATGCCTCAAACTCACTCAAAGCCTTATAAACACTCTTTTTTGCTGCCGTTCTCTCCTGCTTGGCAATGACTAAAATTAACTAAATCATCACTAATAATATACCAAAAAAACTATTTAAAATTAAATAAATTAATTGAAAAAACTATTTAAAATTAAATAATATTTTTCAAAATACTATTGTAATTAGAAATTTGTAGAGTTATTATCATTACACAAAACAAAAAAGGGGGAAGTAGTATGTTTAAGAATATGAAGTTAAGTACGAAGTTGATAAGTGGGTTTATGGCAGTTGCCTTAATAGCCCTAATAGTAGGTGTTGTAGGTTTATACAGCTTAACTAGGGCCATGTTCTATATTAACGACATTGGAAAAGTGAAACTCCCTAGCGTTCAAGCGCTACTAATAATTAGTGAAGCACAAACAGCTGTAAAGGCAACAGAAAGAACACTTATAAATAGACGAATTGCCGGTGATGTGAAAGCCGCCCAATTTACCAGACTAGAAGCAAACTTTAAAAGAGCTGAAGATGCTTGGAAGATATATGAGCCTCTACCACAAACAAAAGAAGAAGAAGCAATATGGAAAGAATTTGTACCAGCTTGGGAAAAATGGGTAAAAGATAGTACAGTAATACCTAATTTAGTTAAAGAGAAAGACGCTCTTATAGCTAAAGGATTAAAAACTGACAGCCCTCAAGTAGTAGAACTAGACTCTCAAATATTCGAAAATTCCCTAGTCGTTGCAGCAAAAAGCTTTACTGAAGCTGAAACTCTGCTTGGGAAAATTATAGAGATTAATGCAGTTGGTGCAAAAGACGGAGTAGCTGCTGCTGCGAAAGAAGCAGGGTTTTTAAATGTATTACTAATAGTTGTTGTTATGCTTGGTGTTATTCTTGCGATTAGTTTAGGAATCTTCTTAAGCAAATCCATAACGACTCCACTATTTACTGCTGTAGACAAGTTGGGTGTAGCTGGTGAACAAGTAACTTCAGCAACCAACCAATTAGCAGCAACTAGCCAACAATTATCTGAAGCCTCTAACGAACAAGCGGCTACAGTAGAAGAAACAACTTCTGCCGTAGATGAACTTGGCTCCTTAACTATGAGAAACGCTGATAATTCTTCCAAGGCT
>JBAXBT010000271.1:0-2005 GCA_037141875.1 Candidatus Riflemargulisbacteria bacterium | reverse complement strand
TATTAATATCACGTTGAGAATTTTCAATAACCTTGGCTGCTTCTGCAACCTTGATACTAGGAGCTAAATGCGTACCTGCAGTGATGATGCTTGCATATAATTCATTAACTATCTTAGCTGTTTCAGGAGTACTTCCAGACGTTATTTTCTTAATCTTGGTAACAGTATGTTCCTTATCACCTGGATTTATTCGTTCAGGTGAGTAACCGCAGAAAAAACCTTCGGGTTTTTCTGTGGCTTGTGTCTTAGGGCTTAGGGCTTGTGAATTGGTAGAGGTGACGTATGTTAACCCGCTAAATTTTTCTAATACTGGGACACAGTCTACTTCGGTACATCCTGGATAGACAGTACTTTCATAAATGACAATGTCGTTTTTCTTAAGAACTTTTCCGATTGTCTCACTAGCTTTTAATAAAGGCGTCAAATCAGGCTTCTTATAAATATCTATTGGTGTTGGCACTGTAACTATATAGATATTACACTTTCTAATATCCTCAATATTATTTGTAAAAATCATTCCGTTTTCTTTTGCTTCTTTGAGCTGATTTGCAGTTAATTCCAACGTTCTATCAAAGCCATTTGCTAGCTCACTTATACGCTCTGTAGAAATATCAAATCCAATGACCTTATATTTAAAACTAAAAGCATGAGCCAAAGGGAGTCCCACGTAACCTAGACCTAATATGCAGATGGAATGTTGATTATTCATGATGGGGGTATTATAACGATTAATGGTTGATGGGTAAATGGGTGGTTGGGGAAAAGAAAAAAGGAAAAGGATGGAAACTACGCTTTTCTAACTACTATTGGAACACCTTTACGTTTATGCTCGGCTATTGCTTCTTTAACTGCTTTTTGTAATGATTTTTTAGCTTGCATAGCCATGTCACTTTTTTTCATGTAATTTTCTTTTCACTCTAGCTGTTTATTATGCAAATCTTTTGCATTATCTGCGGTTACTATACTTTCACCTGTTTGTTTTTCTAAAGTTATTCTTGCTTGTTTAGCAACATTTCCACCTTATTTTGCAACTTTTTTACTTTCTGAAAAACTTTTCGGTTTCTGTTTTTTTGAAATCTCTGTTGTAGATGCTTCTGCAAGCATATTAAGTACTAACTCCAAATTAGTCATGTTGTCTCGCAAATTTTGTTTTTGCAATCCCTTATACTGTTTATATTGTTTCACTGATTTATCAGCCCATGCCTTAGTGATTTCATCTGTTAAAATAGCATACTCCAAACCTTCTTTTACCCCTTTTTCTTTCCACTCCTCAGTAAGCTCTTTTCTTATTTCAATACTTTTTAACCTTTGATTTATCCACTCATTGGAATATCCCTTTTTCAGATAAGTATTCATAGCCCTTTCAATAGCAAGTTCAGGGTCCTCTGTTTCTTCTATTCTTTCATATCCAACTTTAGCTAACCATAATTTAAATGGCTCTGCTTTTGGAGATGGGATTGACTGTATAACTCTTAGTAACTCTTCAGTGGAAAAGCAATCAGTATTATAATATTTACCATCTGATGATTGAAGTTTCAGTTGTACGATTTTTTCGTACACCTCACTTCCCTCTCTGTTCAATTTATTTTTAAGGTCACTCCAATACCTTTTTGGGATGGTTGAATTTGTTAAAATCTCAATAACATCGATAATTGAAAAAAACCATAACTCTTTTTCTTCATCCCAAATACGACGTACTTCTTTTTGATTAAATAGAATTATTGAGTTCATAACATTTATCCTTTTATGTTTTCTTTTTACAATTGTAACGTTGATTGAATCTAATTAAAAGTGACTGGTAACCATAAACAAAACTTCCTTGTTTCAAACAAACTTGATATCTCATTTTGCGATATCCAGTTTCTCATTCTTAAATTAGAGCTTTGGCATTTTATGATTTATTTGGATTTCGTCACTTCGTCACTTCGTTTTTTCCGTGACTTCGTTCCTATATCCCATACCTTACAGCATAGAAAAGATACTTTAATTGTTCTGAACGAAAGGC
>JBAXBT010000270.1:0-2008 GCA_037141875.1 Candidatus Riflemargulisbacteria bacterium | reverse complement strand
TATATCCTCAGTTGTTTCTCCAGGTAGGCCAAGGATAACGTGAACAGCAACATTTATGCCTATTTTGTTAAGTTTATTTATCGCAATTTTGCTACAGTTAAAGTCATGCCCTCTATTAATAATTTTTAGGGTTTTATCGTGAATCGTTTGTACGCCAAGTTCTACCCAAACATCAGTTTTTTCTTTCAGCTTTTTTAAATAGGAATAAGCGGATTTGTCTAAGCAATCAGGCCTTGTGCCAAAACTTATTGCTTTGAAATTATCATTAAGTAATTTTTCGTAGATAGCTATATTTTTCTCATTAAAGTTAGCACTAAAAGCTTGAACATAGAGCATGAATTGTTTAGCGCTATATCTTTTCTTGGCAAATTTGATGGAATCAGTAACCTGAGCTTCTATTGATTCTGAATTCATTGTTTGCATGGAGCGAGCACCGTGTTCAGAGCAAAAGCTACAGCCACCTTTGCCAGTCTCATCTCTGTTAGGACAGCTTGTGTCGAGATCAAGTGGTATCCGGTATAGAGCTTCACCATAAGTTTCAACTAAGTAATCTTTAAAAAAGTTTATACGTTTCATGTTTAAGAATTAGCCTAACAGAAGATGGTTGTTTTTCAAGTTGTAATAATAAATATTTATAATCAATGTTTAGTTACGTTATAAAATGGGGAAAATATATTTATGTATTTCAAAATTATCAACGTTTCATTTGAGCCTACAGATATTGTTGTTGATTCAGGAATGGGTCTGGCAAATGTTTACAGTCTTTTATTAGATAAAGGTGTTCCCAGTATAAGCTTTTCATTTCAAGCGCAATTTCCTTTTGGTAATAAAACGCCAGATTTTTTAAGAGCTATATTTAGTAAACAATTAGCTTTAATTATGGAAAGATACCCGACAATTAGTAGGGTAGGGATAGCTTGCAACTCCCTTTCTTTTGCAATTATCTCTAATGTTGATTCCTTAGAACAAACCCATAATGTCAAAATATTTAGTATAAGAGGAATGGGAGCAAAACGAGCGCTCTATACAACAATTAATGACTATATAGGAATTATTGGATCGGAAATGGCTATTTTTAGCGATCAACATCGACTTTCAATTGAGAGAGAAAATATAAGTGTTAATAATAGCTTTGGGGAGGAAAGATTTAAGGATATACAGTATAAAAGACTAATTGGGACAGAACTAATTGATGCTATAGAGAGAGGAGATATAGATGATATCAAAACAGAAGCTAAAGCATTATTTCTTAAGCTATTTAAGCCTTATAAAAATGATAAGTCTAATTCATACCCAGATGTGTTAGTTTGGGGTTGTACTCATTTTGAGGCCTTTGATAAAGTATTAAGAGAGGCATTAACTGAAGTGCTTATTGATGAAAAGATTAATATTAACCCATTTGAAATAGTATTTATTATGCCTGGCACCGAATTAGCTTATGAGATGATTAATGCAAACAATTCATCATTAGATCTTGTTGGTTTCCTTAATAATCCTTTTATTCAAAACTTAATTTATCCTATGCATTTTACAAATGAACATAAAAATGCAAATGGTGATATTCCATTAGCCTATAGATATTTAGACAAAACAATATCGTTACAATATTGGGGAGAAGAATGAACAACTGTTTATGTGTTCTTGGATTATAAAAGAACTATAAAACACTAGCAATAAATTTGTTAGTGTTTTAGCTTGTATCCAATGTGGAAAAGCCAAATACTTAGAAAGAAAAAGAAAACAGCAGAAGCTAGAGATAAAATAATACTTAATGAAAGGCTTCCTTCAGAGTATCCAATCATAGACCAACGAAAACCATCAACCATATAAAAGAATGGGTTTAGTTGGGTGAATAGCAACAATTGTTCTGGCAACATTTTAACTGAATAGAATACCCCGCCTAAAAATGTTAGAGGTGTTATCAGATAAGTAGTAAAGAAGGACAGATGTTCGAATTGTTCTGACATCAGCGCAACTATTATTCCAAAGCTAGAGAAGGTAACACTAA
>JBAXBT010000269.1:0-2009 GCA_037141875.1 Candidatus Riflemargulisbacteria bacterium | reverse complement strand
TAGCATTTACAATTATGCACGAGATCGGGCATATTGTATTTGATAGTTTCACTCGCCTGGGACACCGAGATCCTAGAATGTGGAATATCGCAACTGACTTCCAGATTAACCAGTTTGTAGCAAAGATCATGGAACAGTCTGGTATGTTCCAAACTAAGGAATCATTTACTGGGTTTCTCAAAGTTATCAATGAGAATCTTTGCTTTGATCCCGCTAAGTTTGAGAAGCTAACATCAGAAGGTACATACGATGATCTTTATCGTATCTCAGTAAGTCGCTCTGGTGGTGGTTGCGGAGGCGAAGGTAAGTCTCTTGGTGATGATATGCAGCACGAAGAGGATGACAAGCTGACTGACGAAGAGAAGATGGATCGTGACATTGTTAAGTCAGAGTTATCTAATTACGCTGAGAAGAACGCTAGTAAACTCCCAGGTAATGGTCTTGGTTTCAGAGAGTTTAACTTTCTCCTGGAACCACCTAAGGTTAATCTTCGTATGGTTTTGAAGCAGATTACAGATAGAGAATGTACAGATGATTGGGGGTTTACCTCTCGTCAGTCTCGCATGGATCATATGCTTCCTAACAACATGAGACTACCTGTTATTACACAGGCTAATCCTGATCTTATCAAGAAAATTTTCTTTGTCCTAGATAGTTCCGGTTCTATGGGTTCTGAACAGCTTAACGATGCGGCTAATATCGCAAAGGAGCTGATCGAAAAGCATACACGCCAGCCCGTATACTTTATTATTCATACTAGCGAGGTTGTGTATTCCGGTAACATCAAGGATCACAACGAAGCTATTAGTTCTTTCAGTGGCGGAACTTCATTTCAACCATGTATTGACGAGATAAAACGATTAAAGCGAGAAGAACATATTGAACCGAGTGTAGTAATTTGGTTAACAGACTATTATGGTGAAATTGATTTTCAGCCACATGATTTACCATTCCCACAAAAGAAAATGAAATGGCTTATTACTGGAAGTCAAGTGGAACCAAGCACGGGTAAGACGTTTTATTTAGATGAAGTCGGTAAATAAATTAAACGAGCCTTAATTAATATACAATTAAATAAGAGGAACAGAATTATGGCTCGTTTAGACTTATCTAACAAAGTTTTTGGTAATCTCATAGTAATAAAATATGCATATACAATAAATAATTGTGTCTTTTGGGAATGTTTATGCTCTTGTGGTAAAATAACTTTTGTAAAAACAAAGTATCTTAATAATGGGGACACTAAATCTTGTGGTTGCTTAAAAAAACCGCATGAAGATAGTTATTATTTAACTAATAAATTTGGTATGTTAAAGCCGATTAGTAAAATAATAAAAAATTGGAAAGGTTATTATCATTGCTTATGCGATTGTGGGAACGCTTGTTTAGTTTTATCAAGTAATTTATTATCTGGAAATACAACCAGCTGTGGTTGTATAAATATTTACACAGAAAAAGAGTTGGTTGGCAAAAAATTTGGATATATTATTATTAATTCTATAATTTCTGGTAAAGCTATTGGTATTTGTGATTGTGGTAAAGCCGTTAGTATAAATTGCTTCGACATAGCAAGCGGAAATACTACTTCTTGCGGATGCAAAAGAAAAACAGAAGCTAAACTTCGGTGGATTAAAAAGTCTTATACAAAAGAACATATTCTTTATTTAAGACGATTAGTGTCTGCATCAGATAGAAAGAAAATATATGCCAGAGATAACTTTAAGTGTCAAATATGCTCAAATTCTAACTACTTACAAATGCATCATATAATACCAATGAAAGAAAACAATTCTTTGGAATCAATTTTTAATCCAGATAATTGTATAACTTTATGTAAAATTTGTCATTACCAAATTGCCCATGGAAATACTACAAAAGATATAAATACTAACATACAAACATTTTTATTATGGCGTATAACCAATAAACATAGGAGTTGAAATGACCAAGCCTAAGTATCCTAGAACAGCAGAGGTAGACAAGATCATTGATGAACAGGTCTTGGTATC
>JBAXBT010000268.1:0-2009 GCA_037141875.1 Candidatus Riflemargulisbacteria bacterium | reverse complement strand
TTAAATCCATCCATACCCAAGATAAAAAAGGTTCTCTTTACTGGGTTATGGATAATACTAAGACAGCTATGGGATCTAGATGCTTAAAGAAATGGTTAATTAGACCTCTTTCTGACCTTGTTGAAATAAGAACGAGAGCTGATATAACAGAATACTTTTATAATGATTTTAAGTCACTTAATGAAATACGTAATAATTTAGATTCAATTTACGATATTGAAAGATTAACCGCTAAAATAAGTAATCATAAAGCAAATCCTAAGGATCTTATTTCTTTTAAAAACTCACTTACAATCCTTCCAGAAATCATAATAAATTTATCAAATATTAAAGAACAATTATCTGACTATATACTCTTTCCTCAAGAATGGCTTCAAGATACAACCTCTATTGCTGATTTAATAGAAAAAACTATAGTTGAAGAGCCACCTGTTGTTCTTCAGCATGGTGGATTTGTTAAAAATGGTTGTTCAGAAGAACTAGATTCAATTAGAGAAGAAGTAAAAAACAATAAAACATGGTTTCTCAATTATGAGAATAAACTTAAAGAAGAAACGGGCATCCGAACATTAAAAATAAAATACACTAGAGCCTTTGGGTACTACCTTGATGTCACAAAATCCAACCTACATTTAATCCCTGAAAATTTTATTAGAAAACAAACTTTGGTTAATTCTGAACGATACTATACACCAGAACTAAAAGAAAAAGAGGATTTTATTTTACACGCTGATGAAATGATGATTCGCAAGGAAACTGAGATATTTGATGACGTTATTTCCTATATAGAAAAATATCAAAACATCCTAACAATAATAGCTGAGAAACTTGCAAAAATTGACTGTTTATCTTGCTTTGCACTAACAGCAAAAGAAAATAATTATTCCAAGCCAACATTCAACGATGAAGGAAGAATAAGCATAAGTGAATGCAGACATCCAGTAATTGAAAAAAACACCTACAGCTCAACATTTACACCAAATGATGTCCTTATTGAACAAGGGAAGAAACCTTTCATTTTGCTTACTGGACCAAATATGGCAGGAAAATCCACCTATATGCGACAAATAGCATTAAACCTTATCATGGCTCAAGTAGGCTCATTTATTCCTGCTAAAAAAGCAGATATCTGCCTTACTGATAAAATATTTGCAAGAATTGGTGCTAGCGACAACCTCTTCGAAGGTAAAAGTACTTTTATGGTAGAGATGCTTGAAACAGCAAATATACTTAATAGTGCAACTGAAAAGTCGTTTATCATTCTTGATGAAATAGGCAGAGGAACATCTACCTATGATGGACTAAGTATCGCTGCTTCCATTGCTAAATATATTATAAATGAAACAAAAGCAAAAACAGTATTTGCCACCCATTATCACGAAATGACCTCTTTAGCTGAAAAATATAAGGAAATCAAAAACATGAATGTTGCTGTTCTAGAAGAAAATGGGACTATAAGATTTAGTTATAAAGTAGTTGCTGGTCACGCAGAAAAAAGTTATGGTATCCACGTTGCGCAACTTGCAGGGCTTCCTGCTAAGGTCATTGAAGATGCCAACAACATCCTCTCACACCTAGAAGAAGAAGAAATCTCACTAACTAAATCTAAAAAAAAGATAATTGAACAATTAAGTTTATTTGGATAATCCCCCTATATCAACATTAACAATACGGTAGTTTTTAAATGTCATCACGACCTCTTCAGTCGAAGAGTGGATGGATCTCTCGACTTCGCTCGAGATGACATAAACTACCTGACATTACTATCTCGAAGCTAAATCATATTAAATTTCATCAATGTTTAACCTATGATAATTTGAGGTACAAATATTATGTAAGAATAATACAGGGGGCAAGGAATGATGAAACTTAAATGTAAACATAAAACGACAAAATTCCTTGGGATTATGCATCATACCCAATATCCTGAAAAATGTTTTCAATGTGAAACATGCGGTCAAATCATAACTGATTACATCACCAACGACGAAATGGTTTCCTATAATAAA
>JBAXBT010000267.1:0-2011 GCA_037141875.1 Candidatus Riflemargulisbacteria bacterium | reverse complement strand
GACAATAAACGTTATAGTGATGCTGTTAAGTTTTGTCAAAAAAACCCATCACTCATAGGTGATTTGTATTTATCTATACTGAACAATAGAGAGAAGTCTAAACTTGAAATTGAGGAGATTGCTGAGCGTCATGTTTTGAAGATTTTGGTGGTATTGGAACATAAACTTAATTTTATAGCTACAGTAGGAAGCACAACGCCTTTTATAGGTCTTTTTGGAACAGTTTTTGGTATTATTAAAACTTTTTTAGGTATGTCATATGCTCATGGGTACTCTCCAACAGTTGTTACTAGTGGTATTGCTGAAGCACTTTTAAATACCGCTGCAGGTTTATTTGTTGCAATACCTGCTGTTGTTGCTTATAACTATTTTTCTTATCAGATTAGAGTATTTTTGCGTGATGCAGAGATAACAATTTCAGAAATGATAGAAAATCTTGAAAAGGGCGATGAGGATGTTATAGTTGAAAAACATATAGCTAAAATAGAAACGGAGATCGACACAGTAAAGGTGGAGCAGAAAACCACAGCACCAGTTCCTGCTAAAGTCGTTTCTCCAGCCGCTAATAATAAGTTTAATAAGAACAATGCGAAAAATAAGAGGAGATAAGCTATTTTAAAGTTAGATAAATTTACAAATAAACCTATGTATGAAATTAATATTATTCCGTTTACGGATATAGTATTAGTAGTTTTGGTTGTATTTATTGTAACAACTCCATTGTTGCTTCAGTCAACAGTGGTTGTAAATTTGCCTCAAACCACAGTGACGGCACCACCTACACCGGAGGAAAAGGTGCGTATAACAATTCAGCAGGATAACACAATATACGTCAATGATGTATTGGTTTCAGATATGCAACAGCTAGAAGATAAGTTGTCAAAACAAGAAATCAAAGATAGCCCTTTAACTGTTATGGCTGATGAAAAAGCTAATTATGGAATAGTGGCGCAAGTACTTGCAATAGCCCAGAAAAATGGTTTCCAGAAACTCGAACTTTTGACTAAATCATTACAGCAATAGTCGTTTAATAATTCCATAGCGTATTCTCTGAAGATAAATCTTATATAAATACTATTGAATATATTTTTTTCATGGTATTATGCACATATGAGCATAAAGGATACGTCAATTAATCTTAATATTATAGATTATTTGGGTGTAATTCTTAGCGTTATAAAAGGCACTGAGCCTACTCTTGGCTGTTCATTGGGAGGTTGCTGTTAATGAGGCCAAAAAAATTAAGAAATATTTGTTGTGATATCACGAGAGAACGAATATTTGCTCCTAAATGTATGGTTAACGATAAAAATGATTATGTTAATATTACCTTAGATGAGTTTGAAGCTATTAGGATGTGTGATAGGGAAAATATGAAACAGGAAGATGTGGCTAACACAATGAATGTTCATAGAACAACAGTGTCTCGTATTTTAACTTCAGCACATCAGAAGATTGCCGATGCCTTAATTAACTTAAAGGAAATTAGAATATCTGGTGGTTGTTGTACGTATAAGAATATGGGTGAAGAGAAATGAGTATATTCGAACGATATCTGACCGTTTGGGTTGCTTTATGTATGTTTATAGGAGTAGCTATTGGGAAATTTTTTCCAGCGATAACAGGCGTTATTAGAGGGTTTGAATTTGGTACAAATAGTCACATAAACATCCCCATCGCAATTCTCATTTGGTTAATGATTTACCCTATGATGTTAAAAATAGATTTTCGATTTTTACTTAGTGTTGGTAAAGAACCAAAGGGACTTATTGTTACGCTTGTTGTGAACTGGCTCATTAAACCCTTTAGCATGGCACTACTTGGTTGGATATTTTTTCAGCTAATAATTCTACATATGCGTTAAAGACAGATAATTCGCTTTGGTCATGGGGTAATAATTCCTATGGTATTTTAGGGGATTTGACAACATCGGCAAGATCTAGTCCGGTACAAGTTGGAGCTTTGTTAACTTGGTCTAAAATTGTTCCAGGAAAAGAGTCTGTTGCTGCCT
>JBAXBT010000266.1:0-2013 GCA_037141875.1 Candidatus Riflemargulisbacteria bacterium | reverse complement strand
TGTTTATGTGTTTAGGCGACTGCGTCGCTGTTTAATTGTTTAATTTGAATGTAAAAATAAATCCAAGAACAAATAAACAAGTTTGCGTTAGCAAACTATAAACATTTAAACAAATAAACATAAATTTTGATTTTGGTTTTTGACATTGCCACAAAGGGATTTGTTACTCTTGCAAATTTCTCAGCTCATTCATCCGATAATTACCATTTATATAGGCACTTGTCACCATTTCTCTATCGTTACCAGCAAACACACTTGCTACTGCTGATAATAACTCATCATAATGCTCAGGCTTCTCTGGTTTCATAATGTATCTAGCGGCTTTACCCAAGGTTGGATGAGTTGCCACGCTTATCTTTTCAACATCCTCATATGCAGACAGCATAATCACAGGTATCTGATGAAAGGAACCACTATCTCTAAACATCAATGCCCCTTCACGTTTACGAAGTTCTTGCAAAAACTGGAGGCCATCCATCTCAGGCATCTTTATATCTAGAACAATGCACCCTATTCTGTTCGCAGCTATTCCTAAAAACCTTTCATGCTTTTCTAATACACGTAACGCCTCTCTGCCATTATGAGCAGTTACTGTATTGTACTTTCCTGTGCTAAGTATCTTTCCTGAAACATAGTCCGCTAAATCCACCTCATCCTCTACTACTAAAACAAGAGGCTTCTCCCCTGGACGTGTTCGTTTATACTTAAAAGCAGTACCTTCTATTAGATACTTAATTTGTCGCTTTAATTTAATGAAAGCCTTGAATGGCCCTAAAAACAAACAAACAGAAAATGCCAAGATACAAATAAAAAAGAATATATATATAAACAATATCCATTGAAAAAAAGCTAACACCAAGCCTGGACGTTCATCACTAGTATCCTTAGATAAAATGAAGTTACGTCCTTTTTGTATACCCCAGACAACACCACCAATGCCACCAACAATAAACCCATAGACAATACTCCAGAATATGATTAAAGGGGACGCAATTATAGTGATTATCAGAAAAATGAATTTATATTTATTAAGGGACGTAAGCATATATCTATCTTATGGGTTAAAGTGAAAAGTTTAAAGTGCAAAGCAAAATATCTTTAATTAACGATTAACTGTCAAACTGTTAACAGAATTATTGCTAGATAATTTAAGGACACCTTCCACCGCATCTACTACCTTTGGATCGACATAAACTCGCTGTAATATTTCCTGAAGTGCTTTAAACGAAGCTAGAATCTTGCCAGTTAAATATGTATCTTGCATGCCTTCGTTATACTTGCTTTGTTGATTATTCTTTACCATAGCAGCTACCATAGCTCTACCAGCTGTCGTTGAATCCTTACCAAAAATATCTGTGATAGGTACTTCTATTTTCTTAAATGTTTCTTTTAATGTTAGTATTGCCTGCTCTCTTTCTAGAATAAAAGTAATCTGTTGGTTGATATATTGCAATTTATCATTTGCCTTACTCATCAAAACATTCATCTTTGCCTCATCTTTAGTTAAACTTGCTGAACGTTTTTCATATTCCTTCTGACATAATGATTCTTTAATATGACCAATTACTCTTTGCTCTGCTGCCTCTTTAGTAAGATGACGATTTCTCATTACTTTAGCAATAACTCCTTGAAAATGAGAGTTAGTTCTATCTACTTTTATCTCTCCTGTCTCTGGATTAAAAGAAATAACTGCGCCCATCATTTTGCCACTCACAAAACCTTTATTTACTCCAAATCTTTTAACTTGCGTAAGTGAATCCTCGGCTTTATAAGTAGTCTCGTCTACGCTTCCTTCCTGAATACCACTTTGCAGATAATTCTCTCTGTCCTTTTCATAAAAATCCCTTTTATATTTCTGAAAATCTTTTACGTTAGCAATTACCTGCCCCATATCATCTTTTGCTACTTTCAACTGCCCTTGATTTGAATTGCCATCAACATCTATACTACACACGAAAAGTCCATTAGCATCTCTCATGCAGCGCTCAGCTTTATTATACAATACAAAGTCTC
>JBAXBT010000265.1:0-2026 GCA_037141875.1 Candidatus Riflemargulisbacteria bacterium | reverse complement strand
TTTTTTTAAATTTGTCTTTAATTGTGTTGAATATAATAGTCGACATCAATATATGCCTAGTATCAACATGTGTAAAATGTCCATATTTAAAAGTTGAGCCTTCATATCCAATTATTTTTCTATTTTTAAGTTGATTAATATAGTAGAAATACATTTCTTGATTTATAGACTTAGTTATTCTAATGGCTTCTTCATCGGGAGGAATATCTCCATTATCAATATAACCAAACATAGATTTTTGTACACGAAATGATTTGAAGATTTCTTCATATTTATCTATAGGTATATTATTAAAACAATTTTCAGATGTAGTAAAAAGAGATGTGAATCCGTCCATATATATGTATATTATATTATTCTTTTATATTCTAGTATTATACTATAGTATTACCACACATGATCGTCCCATCCTATATGTCTAACATATCCTTCTATTTTACTAGTCATAGCACTTACCATTCCAAGTGATCTAAATGCTTTATCTAATCCACCTTCACATATAGTATTAAGACTATTACTACTATTAATACTAGAACAAAAATCAATACTTCCCACATAGCCACCACTTAAAGAAAAATACCTTTTAGAAATAAAAACATGTGTTTTTGCTTAATTCGCCAAGAAATTTGTCAAAAATCAGAGTTTTAGGGTTTCGCCCATTTCCATTAAAACAGGCTTTGTTTTTAGAACACTTTTCTCAATTCTTCTCTTAAAATCAGGAATATCAATTTTCTTTTCTTCAAAAACATCATACTGCATCGGAATAACCATATCGGGCTTAATTAATTTTGTTGCACGAACAGCATCCACTACATCCATACTTCGAGAACTAATCGGCAAGAGCGCAACATTTGCTTTAACTTCATTAAAATTATCAAGAAGAGCAGTCACTCCTGCATGATAAATTTTTTTCCCATCGCACTCAAGCAAGTAAGCCAAGGGGTAGAAGCTTTTTGGGTAATGCGCGGTTTTTGTTTTTATTTTAACCCCGCGCAAAGTTACCTCCGAATTAGAAACAATCGGGGTTTTTAGAGTCCGAGGAAGATTTAATTTCTGCAAAGCCACTTCATGAGCAACCACAATAGCGTTATTCAAACGAGCAATGTCCTCAACCGCCCCTGCATCAAAATGCTCAGGAGTCTCGTTAGTAATTAACAACAAAGAAACATCTTTGAAGTCCGACGGCTTTGCTTTTATTTTTAATTTTTTCTTAAAATTAGTTTTTGTGGAATCAAAAACCGGATCAATTAGAATAGTTGAATTATCATGAGCTATTTTGAAAAACGAATGTCCAAAATATTGCAGGTCCACCATAACACAATCATGTTGAACAAGGTTTAAATGGGTAACTTGAAGAAAAACTGATTAACAATTCCATTGAGTTAGAAAGTGAATGCAACTCAATTCGGGTTAAATTCAAACACTATTCAAAATAATGCAAAAACCCAAAGACTTAAAAAAACAAGGAGAGGGAATATATCATGAATTCAATGAAAAAAGGGCTTCTAATTACATTAATTTTAGGCATTGTAGTTCTGTTTATTGGAAACGCATACGCTCTTGATTATCAAATAACACAACACACAATAAATGTACAAATAAGTGTTGAAGGAAAAGATACTGTAATTGAAAAGTTTTTCATTAATTTTCCAAATGATGCCGAAAAGATTAGTTTTAGAGAGAACAGCTTACAACTTGGAACAAGCATTGACGAATGGAAAAAATTAAATCCTTTGTTTGTTTCAAGCCTTGGAGATAACACACAAAACAAAAAAATAGCTTACAATGAAGGAGTACAAAGCTACTTACAAATAAGTTATGATTTAAGCGAACCATTAATGGCAAAGGGCAAAGAAGCAACAATGATAACAGAGTACTCATTAAAGGTCAATTACTTCAATTCATTTTACCAGGCAGGACTTTGGATAATACCTGAGAACACCAGCATAAGTATTGAAATCCCAGCTGGCGCAGAAATAAAAGGCACAATAGAACCAGATGCCACCACATCAAAAAATGGGGCAAG
>JBAXBT010000264.1:0-2033 GCA_037141875.1 Candidatus Riflemargulisbacteria bacterium | reverse complement strand
CTTGACCTGGAATATAATCCTTCCAAATGGGAAAAGTCATAGGCTTTTTCCTTCTCTTGTAACGGTTCAAACAGATTTTTTAAATTATTTTTTTCATTATTGTAATTTGTAAAATTATTATTTCTAATATTGCTATATGTATAACAAAACTCTGATAATCATGTAGAAATAATATTGCGATATAGCGTTTAGCAAAAACAACCTGCTATTGAAACCGACCAAAATTCAAAGTAAACCAGGAAGTTTAAGCATAAACGCTCACGGTAAGCGTGAGCGTTGCTTAACATGGTTTACGGGTCCTTGGTCGGACCTCAATAGCGTGTGAAAGCAATTGTCTCACGCTTCTTTTATTATTCACATTTGTTATATCTTACAGAAGTCAACCAAATTATTTCACCCTCTAATCTTTGGAAATCATGAAGAAAATTTACTTTTTGCTAATAACCTTAACTGCATTTAATTCCTCAATTGCACAATGGGTGCCTCAAAATCCAAATGCTCCTGGTGCAGATTTAAAGGCGGTCCATTTTCCTACTGCGACCACCGGCTATATTGCTTGTTATTCTACAAATGGCAATTATTCTGTTCTAAAAACTTCAAATAGCGGAACAACTTGGGTTTCTCTTAATTTAGTCGGTAATTACGAATCTGTTTATTTTACAAGTGTAACTACAGGCTTTGTTGCTGGAGATAACATCATGAAAACTACAAACGGTGGAACATCATGGACACAGGTTTACTCAAATACGGCTTTATTTTCAATTTATTTTCCAAATTCAACAACTGGTTACGCCGTCGGTGCTATGGGCCGTGGGTTTAAAACTACGGATGGCGGGGGAACTTGGCAAGTAATGAACATCCCAACTGGTAATGTTGATTTATATTCAGTCCATTTCCCTAATTCAACTACAGGCTATGCAGTAGGAAATAATGGCATGATTGAAAAAACTACTAATGGGGGAGCATCTTGGACAGAACTGTTTCAATCATTCACTACAAATCCCTTATACTCGGTTTTTTTTACAAGTACAACCACTGGATTTTGTGTTTCAATGGATGGCTATATTTTGAAAACCACAAATGGTGGAACAACTTGGATTCAATCTTTATATAAGTATGGTTCGTTTTTTCAGAGCATTCATTTTCCCACCTCAAATGTAGGTTATGCTGTTGGCAAGGGGACACTTACTCAATCTCCTATTTTTAAAACCACAGATGGTGGAACAACTTGGATAAATCAGGATTCCAAGACAACTACATGGTTGCGGTCTGTTTTTTTTACAGATGAGAACACTGGACATACAGTCGGTGATTATAGTAATGGCTGGTGGGATAATGTGATGTATACAACATCCGGCGGAGGATATTATGTTGGCACTATAGAACCAGATTTAACGACAAAATTTAAAATTTTCCCTAATCCAGCAACAGATATTGTTATAATTGAAAAAATTGAAACATCAGAGAAACCTTATGTAATAATCACAAATATTTCCGGGCAGGAACTACTTCATAAGCAACTATTAGAAAACAAAACACTTATATCCCTTGACTGGCTTGAGAATGGAATCTATTTCCTTAAAGTTATAGATAATAACACAGTCGAAGTTAGAAAACTAATTAAGAAGTAAGTAAGCCAATTTCTAATCAGTTATTACCAATTATTGAAAATGGGTGTTATATTGAAAATATTTCAGAGATAAATGGCATAATGTAAATGGGAAACAAATCAATTATGGATTTTGACTTTCAAATTCAAATGGGATAGATATTAAGATGAATAGATTTTAATAGTTAATTTAATCCAAGTATAAATAATTCTGATTAATTATAATTATTGGTTAATTTTATATTTTTGGTAAAAATCTATTGTTATGTATTCAATTACACATACAGTTAATTCATTAAATAGATCCAGTAATGCGCCTGAATACAGGATTACTAATTCTAAAATTAATGCATTAATTAAAAAACAATTACCTATTGTGACTCTCATCTGTTGTTAAATCCGTTTACTGGATCAAAAGCAATAC
>JBAXBT010000263.1:0-2037 GCA_037141875.1 Candidatus Riflemargulisbacteria bacterium | reverse complement strand
CTTAAATAATTCCCTCATTTTAGGGGTTACTAATGAATTTATGAAAAAATGGGTGTATGAAAAATGTGATTTTCATATTAAAAGATCTGTTAAACAAAGCTTTGATTTAGATATCATTCTTGAATTAAGCGTAAACGAACAAATGAAACAAAAAGCAGAAGACGATTTCGTTTCTGACGAAGAAGAATCCTTTAATAAACAAAAAACACAAGAAGCAAAAAAGGAAAGAAAAGAGTTCAGTATAGAACCTCAAGAATCTGCCTTTATGTTAAACCCTAAATATACTTATGATACATATGTTGTAGGTCAAAGTAATCGATTTAGTCATGCTGCCTCGCTTGCCGTAGCAAAAGCTCCTGGAAAAGCATATAATCCGTTTTTTATTTATGGTGGTGTTGGACTCGGCAAAACGCACCTAATGCACGCGATTGGACACAAGGTCCAAGACCTTCATCCATATCTTAAAGTTTTATATATAACAGCTGAAGAATTTACTAATCATCTTATAAGCTCGATTCAAAACAATAAAACTATGGAGTTTCGAGAAAAATATAGAAAAGTAGATGTTCTTATGATTGATGATATACCTTTTATTGCTGGCAAAGAAAAAACAGAAGAAGAGTTCTTTCATACGTTTAATTATCTTTATCAATTTAATAAACAAATTATTATAACATCGGATAGATTACCAAAAGATATTCCATCTATACAAGATAGACTGAAGTCTAGATTTGAATGGGGTTTATCTGCTGATATACAAGCTCCTGACCTTGAAACAAGAATGGCGATATTATATAAAAAACTAGAACCAGAGTTTCAAAATATACCACAAGACGTTATTTACTATATTGCCTCTCAAATTCCTGGCAACATTAGAGAACTTGAAGGTGCATTAATTAAAATAATTGCATACTCTTCTTTAATTAATCAGGAAATCACTATTAATCTTGCTAAAGATGTTATAAAGGATATTGTTAAAAATAATTCTAAAAAACCTATATCTATTTCTAAAATCAAAAAATCCGTTGCTGAATACTATAATATAGAATATGAAAATCTTTCTGCCAAAATAAGAACTAAAGAAATAGCCCATGCAAGACAAGTTGCTATGTATCTTTGTAGAGATCTTACAAATTTTTCGTTACCTAAAATAGGTGAAAACTTTGGAGGCAGAGATCACACTACTGTTATGCATGCTTGTGATAAAGTAAGAAATGATATAAAAAAAAATTCAGATTTAAAAAGTGCTCTAAATCAAATAAAAACAACTCTCATAGACTAATTAATAAAATGTTGATAAATTTGTTGATAACCTATTAATAAATTTATGATAAAAGGGGATAGATAGAAAAAGTAAATAAATTGTTAATAACACTAGGATGCTTCTCTTATAAATTGTGGAGAGATTTTAGTGATTAGTATCAATAAAAATACACTTATTCAACATACTAACAATACTGAATAAGAATAGTTAAAATTATATAAATCAATAAGGAGAAGTAATTATGAATATAACCTGTGGAAAAGCAAAACTTTTAAAAATATTATCAATAAGTATGAATTCAGTAAGTGAGAGAACAACAGTTGAGGCGTTGAAATGCTTTAAATTAGAAACAAAAAATAATTTATTAATTATTACAACAAACAATTTAAAAACAAATATAATTTGTTCACTGGAAGCACAAGTTGATTCTGAAGGAGTAACATTAGTTCACGCTAAAACTTTTTATAATATTATTAGTAAATTACCATCAGAAGAAGTTTCTATGTATTTAAGTGAAAATAATACTTTATTAATAAGTAGCGGAGAATCTACTTTTAATATATTTACTGCTAATCCAGAAGAGTTTCCAGAAAACATGATAATAGATGAGTATAAAGAGATTATTTTAAGTAAAGATGTGTTTAAGGATATGGTAAGAAGAGTGTCTTTTGCTGCATCAGAAGAAGAAGAAAAAATAATACTAAACGGTGTTTTAATAGATATAAATAGTGAAAAAAAGAAAATAGTTTTTGTTGCAGCAGATGGTTATAGGT
>JBAXBT010000262.1:0-2048 GCA_037141875.1 Candidatus Riflemargulisbacteria bacterium | reverse complement strand
TTCGTAGTAGTCCTCACCATACTCACATAACCTATCGAATGTACCATATTTGGTATTATTTAAATAATTCTTAATCTTTATAAGCTCAGGATTTTCTTCTTTTTTGTCATAATATTTGTCATTAAAATAAGTAGTGCTACTTTGAAGATGACCATTGTTATAATATATTTTTAAGTGTTCTGTTGTTCCATCCGAGTTTAATTTTTTCTCAATTGTTTTTTTATTTTCAACCTTAAGAACTAGGAATATTGTAAGTAATAAATTTGCTAACACCAGAAATTCCATAATTTAACCTTCTTATTTAAGATATTCTTTCCCCAAAATAATCATAAGATTTCTAAGGAGAAAGTACTTAAAACTTAACATCTAAATAAATTTTAATCAATCTTAACTAAAAAATATAATTCAGACTTAAATTATCAAGCATAAAAGAAAGTTTAAACTAATAACTTAATTAAATGTTAAAATAATTTGAATGAATATGTCAGTCAATAAAACAATAGAGAGATATGTCAAAAAAATTCAACCATTAATACGGTATTGTTATAATTGCCAAGCTCATGATGGGGGAGAGATAATTTGGGTACAAGGTCATAAAATAAATTTAGAAGAAATCTATGATGAATATAACATACCAGAAAAACATAGAGAGCAGATTTCATTAGAACTACAATGTTTATATTGTGGAACGGAATTGTCTAGATATGATGATATCGGTTGCCTAACAGCTGAAGATATAATAAGGGATCAGTATTATAAAGAATGGGAAAAAACAATCCAACCTAAATTAAAGGATTTTCAAACTTTTTTAGAAAAATATCCATATTTAGGTCTAAACCATGAGGTTGGAAAGAAAATTTCAAAAATGATGTATAAATTCCCTAAACACCAAGTGTATGAAGAGATTTGGGTTAGAGGGCGAAAAATTAATTCATCTCGCAAGTATTCACAGTCGGACATGTATCCACCAGAAGAATATAACTGTAAAGCAGAAGGTAGATTTAACCATTATGGACAATCATTTTTATATCTTTCTCAAACTGAGCAGGGGTGTGTAAATGAATTATTATTAGATGAAGAAGAGTTACTTTGGATACAAAAATTCAAAATAGATTCAGATGATATTCTAAATCTTGATTCCTTTGATATTAACGAGCTTGATGAAGGCGTGCCAATGCTAATTTTAGGTTTAATAAATAACTATTTACCATATAAGGAAGTCAACCATAATAATATTTGGAAACCAGAATATTTTATTCCTAGATTTATTGCAGACTGTGCTAGAGAACATGGATTTAAAGGTATTAAATATAGAACAATAACAAGTGGAGAAACAAATCTAGTGATGTTTAATTTTAATGAGCCTATAGTTGTTCCTATTGGAGTGCCTTCTATTTTTGATAAATCAAGTTCCCCTAAAAAAATATTACCTTTCTAGTTTTATAAAAACAAATTTTTTCGCTACTCTAATATACTAATCACAATACATAATTAAATCTGAAAACCTTTTATATACTTTGCTTTGCAATTCTTTCATTGAACAAAGCTACTAGCAAAACCCGGCATATAATTCATTGTATGATTATTTCTCCTATTTTCGCCTGGGTAAGCCCCTAACTAATTACCCCTTTTGCTTTTAATAGCTTATAAGAATATCCAGGGAATATAACATCATATGACAAAATAGGTATTTTCTTTTCTGTTACCCTATTTAGGTGATAAATAATATTAGTTAGACAATTATTTGTTAACGAATTATAGAATTCAGGTTTATTTCTTAATTTCTCGCTTCTTCTTAGCATATCTAAAAGCAACTCTTGGCTTTCCTTTTTGCTAAGAATTAAAGGATAGCTATCTACTGGATCCTTTTTATAAACAGTTCTAATCTTCACTACATCATTTTCATCACCCAAAACATACATAAGCTCGTAAGCATTAAATAAACCCTTTAAAATTGAAAAGATTTCGCCTTTTTCTTTTCTTGTTTCAACTGACACAACTAAAGGAGAGCTGTCTTCAAAATTAAACTTCAAGAATGTATGAGCTGG
>JBAXBT010000261.1:0-2070 GCA_037141875.1 Candidatus Riflemargulisbacteria bacterium | reverse complement strand
CTTTTTAAGATCTCTCCCAGTTCCTCGTCCTTTTCAACAGGCTGGTTGTAACTGCTTAGAACAATATAATACTCGAAGCCATTTCCATAAGCAAGGACAGAATAGAGGTAATTCTTTCCATTACCACGAATAGGCATTGTTCCCTTAAATACATAAGATTTTATCCCAAAATCATTGCTAATAAATTCTTGATCTACTTTTGCCATATCCCTGATTTTTGATCTTGCTGTTTTTTGAACATCATCTTCTTCAACATTCATTTCCGGAGATTTTGTAATTAGAGTCTGTCTTTAAATTATATTGATAATAAAATCAGCACATTATGCATTGTAGTTTAAAAAGTTCTTTGTATCTTTAATGCATAAAACATTTACAAAGATATGAAAATTTTTAACGAGTGGGTATTACGTTTTGACCAGCCCAATTGGGCATCAAGCCCTGAATTTGGACTTATTGACACTATATTGGAAACACATCCGCAGTTGATTAATTTATTAAAAGGGGAAATCATACAGCATGAAAGCGAAAGTGTTTTTGGAAGGAAGGATACACCAACAGTAGAACAAATTGTCCGTGCCGCCATTTTTAAAGAGATGAAAGGCTTGGATTACCGGGAGTTAGAATTTGCACAGGAAGATTCAAAAATATGTGAAATGTTCATCAAGTTGGATCATCGCAAACCATTTAGTTTTCAGGCATTTCAAAAATATATTTCAAGGATCCGGGTTGAATCGTTACATAAGGTATTGGTAGAAGTCAATAAAATAGCCATCGAGGAAGGCTTTGAAGATGTATCCCAACTACGTCAGGACACCACAACAGTAAAGACCAACATTCATTACCCCACCAACAACTCTCTGGTATGGGATTGCATCAGGGTAAGTCATCGTTTGTTGGAAGGGTTAAAAAAGGAAGTGGAAGAATTGGATTACATAGATTATCTCAAAGGGGCAAAGAAAACCTATTTTAAGCTCAACGTCACCAAATCTGAGGATAAACGATTAGTCTTGTTTCAGAAGCAGCTGATATTGTTTACCAAAACCATCAACCAAGTATCCAATGCATTAAAAAAAAAGTCACGACCTTGAAAGGGATGCTCTTGCAGATGGAACTTGAAGAATTGTTGGAGGATATGAATCAAATCTACGATATTGCCTGGCGCAAACAAATACTTGGAGAATCTGTGCCTAGTGATGAAAAGCTTTTTTCGATCTTTGAGCGGCATACCGATATAATAGTCAAAGGCAGCCGTGAAGTGTTGTTTGGGCATAAGATTAATCTTGCCACAGGCAATAGCAACCTAATCCTTGATATAGAAACATTAGATGGGAACCCTTCAGATAAAAACTTATACCGCCCTACAATTGAAAGGGTAATCAATAACTATGGTAGGGTTCCCAGGGACAGTGCCACTGATGGTGGGTTTGCAAGCCTAGATAATATGCAGTTTAGCAAGGAAAAAGGTATTTTAAACATAGTATTCAATAAAATTGTTGGCAGTTTAAAGAACAGAGTAACAAGTGCCAATATGGAAACTCGTCTGAAAAAATGGCGTAGTGGCATTGAGGCAAATATATCAAATTGGAAGCGAGGCTTTAACATTAGGGTATGTAACTGGAAAGGATGGCCACACTTCCAGGCAAAGGTACTCTGGAGTGCTTTGGCTTACAACTTCAGGGTGTTAACAGCAATGATGTTGAAAAAGTTTGATTTGCAACTAGTTAAACAATAAAATATTGTAAAACATTGATAGTCAATTGGGATAATTATGTTCAGATTGAAAGGTTTTGGTTAAATAATTAGGTTTTTATAGACATATTCTTTATATTTGACATGTAATAATAAAATTTAAGGGATGAAAATCATGACCAAATATTTTTTTACACAAAAAATCAAAAAATGGCGACTTTATGGACAAACACTAATTAGTATAGATAGCTCCTTTTTATCAGTTACTCTTTTCACATAGTTTAAAACAAAGAAATCTTCATCTCCTTCTTGATCTATATACCATCCTTTGGTTATAGGTTTAAGATATTCAAGTTTATATTTGTCAAGACGATCCCATAC
>JBAXBT010000260.1:0-2075 GCA_037141875.1 Candidatus Riflemargulisbacteria bacterium | reverse complement strand
ATTCCTCCTAGAAGTTGTTCATCGAAACCTTTTATGCCTGTTGCAACTCTGCTTTCCATAATTAAAATTATAGCCCTGATGGTCGGCATTTTGAAAGTGTTATTTACATTTATAATAGGAATATTACATAATCTATAATATGAATCAAAAAAAATATGAGGTAGATGTCTCTACCTGTAACAATTTTTATATTAATATTATCAAAGAGTTAGGACCGCAAGACATAATTGATATTAAAAAAAAATATCCTGAAATTTCTTTATACGATCTTTTCAATACTATTGAATTAATTAACGAAGTACATCGAGAAGAAGGACTTACAGACTTTATCTTCTTTTCTCAAATAGATAACGGAAACTCACGTCAAGCAGAATACCTGTCTAATAACTGTTACATTTCAATTAACAAAGATGAAACTTTAGCAAATATAAAAATTAATCCTAATGGTAATTCAGAAAAACTACAAAAAGAAATCAATAAAACCGGGATTATTCACGGTATAATGCCAGAAATAATTGACTATATTGTAACAAATAAAATTGCAGACCCCTTTGTTTTTGCTAAAGGAGACTTTCCAATCCCAGTTAAAGAAGCAAACTATACTTTCTATTATGAAACTATAAGACCCTTTCCAGTCAATATTCAACAAGGCACCAAGGGTGTATATTTAGATACAACCATCGAAAACAGAACCATCCTAGGTAAGAAAATTGCAAAAATCTCCAAGCCTTCAAAAGGACTACCAGGGAAAACAATCACAGGATTAACAATCCCTACAAAAATACAACCACGAAAACGTCTTACTCTTGGCGAAAACGTCTTTGAAAATGAATCCGCTATTCTTCCAAAAATAAATGGAGTCATCCATTATAGTAGCGAAATTATAGAGGTCATCCCCACCTTAATTATTAAAGAACCTGTGCTTAACCAAACTATTGAATTTGACGGAACTATCATAATTGAAAATATAGTACAAAACAGTACTATCAAAGCAACTCACGATATAACCATATATGGAACTAGTAACTCTACCACTCTTGAAGCTGAAGGATACATTTACATATTAACTGGCTTTACAGGTAATAGCTCTAATGCCACCGCAAAAAAAGGAATCTTTTGTGGATATGCACATAATTCTAAGCTAACCACTATTGAAGGAGACATTAATATTGGATATGAGTCCCTACACGCAAAACTAAACTCTGGCAAAAGTATATATGTTGATAAAAAAGTTTCAGGCGGAAGGCTATCTGCAAAGGAAAATATTTTTATGGAATCTTCTGGCGCTGAAAGGATTACCTCTAAAACAGAATTAATACTTACCTATGATTCCAACAAAAGAACCATCTCAATGACTGACATAATTCAAGAAATGCAAACAACTGAAAGAAAATATCAAAACGCTACCAAAGAGCTAACCAGATTTGAAATATCTTCAGAAAAACCTAAAAATTTACTTATAAAAGACAGCTCATTCCAACAACTAACCTCCATTGTTTTTGAGCTCCAAGAACAGCTTAAGGAACAACTTCAATTATTATCCAAAAATACAAGCTCTACTGAAACAACACCTGAAACACAAAAGACAGGACTTATCGTAATCAAAGATAAAGCCTGGAACGGAACATCTCTGACAATTAATAATGAAACCTTCTTAATTGATAAAAACGCTAACCAAGGCTCAACATTTAGACTCGGCAACTATGGTATAATCAGAGAGCGCTATGAAAAAGAAGATACTATTTAGTCTGCTATCACTTATTGCCCTAATTCTATCTGGGTGTCAAAACTATACTATAGTCCCAGAAGAAGCCACCCCTATTTTATATAAGGGATTAAGCTACTCCATATCTCCATATACTGTAAACAACCATCAACGTTATAAGATTCATACTCTATTTACAAATTCTGCTCTCAGTACAACCTTTATTGTTAAAATACGAAACACTAATGAAACACCTGTTTGGACTAAAATAAACAACAGTTTTGTGCTTATTGACGACGCTCAAGTACAACATAAACCTTTTGAAGGCACCTACCCATTTTTGGCTGACATTTTATATAAAGGTTCTCAA
>JBAXBT010000259.1:0-2078 GCA_037141875.1 Candidatus Riflemargulisbacteria bacterium | reverse complement strand
CATGGAGTCGGCCCCTTTGTGTCTAATTTATAGTACATATAATGGTAGAACCAATTATTCTCTGGATAAGCAGAAGTTGAGTCTCCACGCCCATAACCTGCAGTAAAATTAGAAACAAACTTCTTCCCACTGTAATCGACATTGGACATCTTCTTTTCACCTGCAAGTGGTTTTGGATTAACATTTACAAGATAAAGATCTTTCTTGCCCTTCTTATTAATTACCATAAACTTTGACTTGCCAGGCTTTAATCCTTCGACTAGAAGTGTTTCATCGCTGATAGAAATGGCAATATTGTCTGGATTCTCGAAAACAATTACTTTATCTAAATCAGTTACCCTTACAACCTTTGAGTCTTTATAGTTTAACTCTATAACATTTGAAAATATTAGAGAGACAAAAAGAAAGGATAAAAGAAGTATCTTTCTCATTTAACCTTAATCTCTTCCATAAACACATTATCCTTACCAAAATCTAAAGTCATAATTAAGGTTAGAGCCTTACTCTTTAAACCATAATCAGAAAGAATTATACTATCACTCTCTGTTCTTAACTTCCCAGGTAATGCCAAAAGGCTGGAAACATTCTTCTTAACGACTATACTGTTGGCTTGGTCAAGCACCATAAGTGTAAGCGTTGGCCTAAGTAAAATATTTCCTTCATTTAAAATATTAAAACGATAGTAAAGTTTATTCCCTACTAAATTTGCTCCTATATCTGCTACTTTATACTTAACCAAAGAACGTTCTGGTATCTCTTTATAAAGGATACTACCAATCCTTCCACCAAAACTAAGCCCACTTCCCTTAGGTTCTGCTAATGGTCTTGCTTCAAAAAATAACACACCATATTCTCCAGCTGTATCTGTCTTTGTCGCCTTAACATTCATCATTACCTGTTTGGTTTCACCTGCTTTAAGATTGATTAAGGAAGGATAAAAGGTAACAGCATCCATTAAAGTATAAGGAGTATTGCCAGCAGGAAGAAAAACCTTTTCTCCGCCTTTTAAATCCCAGTCGTTCAAATATACTCTTACGCTTATTTCTTCATCTCCCTTATTGGTAACAGTAAAGGTTCTTCTTAAATTGGAATCAGGATCCATATCTAAATGATAATTAGAAGGAGCAACTGAAAGATTAACAGCTAAAGCAAAAGTCATCATCAACAAAAATAAACTTAATTTTTTCATGTTAACTCCTAATTAATAATTGTTACCTTTATCCATGCATTTTTATTTTTTACAGCCAACTGATTATCCTCAGCTTTAATAATCCAACAAAAAGATAACCACATATAACTACTTCCAACAGGTCCATTTTTAACGTGCAGAATTTTTTTAATAGAATCTTTTATTTCTCCTCTTCTTTCAAATTTAGGATCTGAAGGACTTCCATAAGACTGTGACATTGAAAAACCTGAAATAGGTGAAACCCCTTCAGGATTAAGATCAACACTATAATCTGTTACAGATAAATTATAAGTAGGCGAATATCCATAATAAACTGCGTAATACAATGCTGGCTGAGAATTCTTCTTTATTGGAAAATCACTACTATAACCTGGTTCTACCTCAACATAAACATCAAATTCTTCATTTATTCCAATATTTCCCACATCTATTTTTGAAGAACCATATTGGACACTATCACCATTCATCCAAACCTCTAAACTCTCAAGAGGGTCAATGTTTATCCCATTAATCCCAGCCCACCCAGTTCCTTCGTGAAAATCAAAAGAAAACATAAAACCAGATAATAATATTAATAATAAAAACAGCTTTTTCATATCAACAGCCTTTCCAGTAAACGGCTACTCTGTAAGAGTAAATGCAACTATCGATCTATACTTTCCACTATTCTGCGTTTTGGGAACATTCAATCTGAACTTAAAGAAAAGGTCTGTCCCGTCAGGGAAATTATCATACTCACTTGAAGCAGAACCATATGCTAACACAGGGTCTAACGTAAAAGCTTGTGCGTCTTTTCCATACCAATTACCAAGAGCATTAGCGCCTAAATGGCCATACCAATAAAAGCTAGAGTTAGGGATGGTATTATTGCCATCTGTTAACTCCATAG
>JBAXBT010000258.1:0-2094 GCA_037141875.1 Candidatus Riflemargulisbacteria bacterium | reverse complement strand
TCAGAAACAGCTAAAGCCTTCATTTGAAATCCTTCACTTCTCAATGGCTGAACAGATTCACTAACCTCAGAAATATTTTTTAATTTAATCTTCCCAATATTCATTGTTCCTGCGATTAATTCTGCCTTCTTCTTGGCATCTAACAATGATAGTTTTAAAGCTTTTTGATTATATTCATCCAATTTTGAACTTGAGAAATCTATCTGACCGATATTATTAAGTCCACTTTCTACTGCTAAATCAATCATCTTTCCAATAAGTTTTACGTCTTGCAATTTTATCTTCAGCTGTTGATCTATGTTATATCCCACAAACTGCCTTTTACCTGAAATATATTCATAATTTTGGTTAATGTTTAACCTCTCAGTGGAAATATTATCCGCGGGGACAAGTCCATTGACCTTGGCAAGAAACCGATAAACAGCATCATTTACTTCCTTCTGACCTTTAGAAACATCTTGAAAGATACCATTCACGCCTATTGAGACATAAGCAATATCTGGGTTAAAGGATATTTCACCCTTTCCACTAACGGAAATAATATTACTTTTACTATCAAAATTATAGGCAGTTGCCACTATTAAAAATAAACTTACCAATAATATTCCGAGAATTAATCTTTTTTTCATTTTATTACCTCGCTTTAAAGAATATTTTAACTTAAATAAATTAATAGGTCATTTAACATTTAAAATATTCAGTACTTAAATACATATTACTCTTTTAAATTCTTCAAGTTTGTCTTCTGGTAAATCAAAAGGAGTATTTAACAAAAGCTTATTACTAACTCCGTCATTTATAACTGTTAACATAAATCCTTTAAGCCACACAGGAATAACGTCCTTGTTATATTCATCATCTAATGTCAATTCAAAGGAAACTTTACTTGTATCATAAGCGAGATACTGATATAAGAAAATTGCATTAGAAACCACTAAATCCTCAGTACATTCTTTTATAATTCTTCTTGTGTTAGGGAAAGAAAGATCAGCATCATCTATTTTGACTAAAGCAGAAAAACAAATATTATTGTCTTTAACTAACTTCATTTTTGACTTCAAGTCATTACAACAATCGATTGGATCCTCTGATGAGACATCTAACAAATAAGGAATATAATCAGTGTAACCACCAATTCCTCCTAGATAATCACAGGCATACTGCAGTCTTACATCATGAATATAACTAACAGGAATTGTATTTAACGTTGTAAATGTTTTAGCAAAAGCCAACAAAATATTTAAACCCATGCTTGCTTCCAACTCCTCATTACTACCTTTTAAATCTATTTGATAAATATGAGGCACTCTTTGCTCACCAATAAAACTTCTTAACTCATTGGTCGCTGACAAAAACTCATTTAAGTGAAATTCTTCCATAATCCTTTGATCTTCCATCTGAATCTCAAGCTTCTCAATAAAGACCAAGTAATCTATAAAACTTTTCCTTGGAATAAAAGATGGAATTTCTTTGCTTAAGTTCATAGAAAGATTAGAGAAATAACTTCTTATAATTGTTTCACTAGCATCATCATGAATCCATTCTGCTAAAGAAATAAACAAAGCAAACTTCGTCTCTGTTTTCTTAATTAAGAAAGCTCTGAATGGGAAATTTATAAAATTATCTTTAAATTTTAAGTACTCTATAATTGACTGACAAAAAACATTATAGGCAACCAACGGCTGTTTAGATAGGTCAATACTAGGAATGCTTTCCAATACTAAATCATCAGACCAATCCTTGATCTTAATTACTAATTGCTCATCATTTTTATAAAGAAAAGACCTTAACACTTCTTGTTCTTTAAACATTTTTGTAAGAATACTATTAACTAACTTACTATTTTCTTTCATTTCAAAATGAAGATCCAGAACATAATACTTCCCACCATAATACTTACTAAAATCACTTGATAAGAATAAGGAATTAACTTCTTTTAAATTGCCATTAAAAATAGAGTTGAAAAATCTAGTTTCTTGTTCTCTTAAGTCCGTAAACAAAGTTCTAAAAAAAGAATCATGATCCAATTTACTACTCATATAATATTCAATTATTTCTCTAGTTCCTATTACTTCTGGAATCAAATCAGCTGAA
>JBAXBT010000257.1:0-2107 GCA_037141875.1 Candidatus Riflemargulisbacteria bacterium | reverse complement strand
GATATGTCGTGCAGCGTTTTGTGACTACCAAAAGGAAGGTAAGCACATACGGGAGTTCTACAACACCTACTTCGCCGATGTTAGTAATGGTATCTACGAAGACATGTTTATTCGCAAAGGTCACGATACTTCATTCTTTTTTAACGCCAATACTTTTCTGACTTCATTGCATATCGCTCTCTGGATGGGGGCAAAGAAGATTCATCTGGTTGGATGTGACTTTGGAGGGGCTAAAGACTATTATCATGACAAGAAGCTACCCGAAGACATACGACACTCAAACAGACGGCTTTATCAACAACAGGTTCTTGCCCTTCGTGAAATAGTGCCTTTGGGAATAAAATATGGGGTAGAATTAGTGTCTTGTACCGAAAACTCCCCGGTAAATGAATTTATGCCCTACAAGCCCCTTCTACAGGCTTTATCGGAAACCCATACCCACTACAGGGGTATCCTTAGTTTGAAGCCTGTAGCACACAAGGAAGTATCAGAATTGCCTCATATCATGGAGTTGAGTCTATGTGAGTGGACAGTACCTACACCGGCAGGCGAAGGCGTCATTGTGGGTTGTATTCAAGAACAAGAAGATTTAATCCCTTGGTTTGTAGATAACTACAAAAAGTATTGCAAACTTCCCCTCATTTTTGCTGATTTCGGTATTACAGAAAAGTACAAAAATTTTTGCAAATTATCTGGCAGTTTAATGGATGTATCGGATACGAGGGCAAGTGGGTGGATGAGAAAGCCATTTGCGTGTTTACGGACACCATTTAAGAAGACGATTTGGATGGACTTGGATGTGGAAATAAAGTCAGACATTGCTCAATACTTGGTTTTTGGTGAAGGGAAAAATATTGGTTTATCTGAAGATTGGTACTTAAACAACAATCCTAACAATATGGGATTTAGAGATAATGTTCCAAGTGATTTGAAAATTCCGGATACGGGTGTAATAGTTTTTGAATATGGAAACCCATTGATAAAGAAGTGGGCGTTGAAAATTATTACGAGTGGTGATACTTACAAGGGGGATCATCAGGTTTTGGCGGTAGTATTAAGAGAGAATGGAATTACCGAAGAATACAATATTTCTAAAGAATTACATCGTATGCGATTGGATAAGCCTATGGAATCGGATGCTAAGATTACATTCCACTGGACTGGACCTAGCGGCAAAAATCACATAAGAGAATTAATTGCCAAGAGTGGAATCACAATATAATTGGCATTTGGGCAATGATAGGATACAATTTGATAACTGGAGGATTTTATGGGTGTAGATGCGATTTTCGATATGACGAAGATGTATCCGTATGACTTGACGGGTATTTTAATCAAGAAAACAGATTTATGTGGGATTGTAAATATCCATCCTGTTAGGAGGAATGCCGTGCCTTACGAATCAATTGATTTATATGCCAATAACAACCGAACTTTCCGAGTCTATGTCAAGGACAGTGACCTCAATATCATCAATGTGGCAGGATGTACGGGAATGTTTACTTTCAAGAAAACCAAGGAAGATAGTCCATTATTCACAAAGAGTACATCTATAGCGGCTCAGGGAGCCATTGGATCACCCGATCAAGGTGAACTATTGTTCTATATTCTTCCCGCTGATACAGCCACCCTAGACATTCGACAATATGTGTTTGATGTTAGATTGACATTGGCATCGGGTGCGACCTATACCGTACTTGAGGGAGTCATTAATCTCCAGCAACCCGTAGGATAAAAATGTCCTATTGCGGTGTATAATGTGGCTGGAGGATAACTATGGCTTTTATTTTCGTCGATACTGATAATTCATTGGCAATCAAGGATGTCTATGCTCATCGCAAGGTGGTGAGTGATATTGGTGGAACATGGGACCCCGTCAGCAAATTATGGCGTGTTGCCTTCACTACCTATAATCTCGATTTCCTCTTGAATAACTTGGACAATCCATCTGTATCCGCAGACATGGAAGTTCTTCTTCAGGAACAAATGGAAAAGGAATCCAAACTATCCCGGCTTCGTTCTATGTCCAAAGAGGATGTTCCTGTCAGACTTAAAATTCCCGGTTTGAATTGCAACCTCTATAATTACCAGAGATTGGGAGTAATGT
>JBAXBT010000256.1:0-2145 GCA_037141875.1 Candidatus Riflemargulisbacteria bacterium | reverse complement strand
GTCACCAGCTAAGCTTCTTTATGATCAGGATAGAGTGTTTACTAAAGGAGAAAAATTTGGAGACATCGTTCTTACGCAAGAGTTTGGACGTTATTGTGAGCAGGAAGTGTTTACCCCTATCTTTTGCAAAAAAGCAGATCCTCAGACAAAAGGCAAGGTAGAAAATGTAGTTAAATATGTCAAACATAACTTCTTATGTGCAAGAAGTTATGATACTATTGAGCAGCTTAACAGAGAAGTTCTAGGTTGGCTCGAGAGAACCGGTAATGGAAAAGTTAGTTCCGGGACCAATCTTATCCCTCATCAAGAGTGGATAACGGAGAGGGAGTACCTTATGACGCCGAAAATAACCACTCGTTTGCCAGAGCCAGAATATAGGGAGTACCTAGTGCGTCGTGATCATACAATTAAATACAAAGGCAACTACTACTCTCTCCCTCGAGGGACTTATAACAAAGTAGAAACTCATGTTCGTGTTTATGAACTATCTGATAAACTGCAAATCACTACTCAAAGTGGAGGACTATTGGCAGATCATGTCATCCCAACTAGCAAAGGTGGATACATCTCTTGCTCTGAACACTGGAAGATACCAGATCTTAGTAGTTCGGAGCTGTTCGAGCAAGTGTTCCAGGGCTTGGGTGCAACTGAAGAAGCAAATATATGGATGCAAATCTTAGCGAAAAAGGGACGTTATTTAAAAGACAATCTAGTTGCTATCAAGCACTGTATTGATAAATATGACATTGGTATAATACAAAGAACTCTTGAGAAGTGTATTGAAATAAATGTACATAGCGCAGGCCCCTTCATTGACATTGCTAAAACCTTATTTAGCTCTACTCCAGCTCAAATTGTTGCAGCTAAAACAAGCATTGCTACGCTTCGTAAGATAGCTACTGAACCACAAATAAGAGATATTAATTCATATCAAAACATCATGTCATGGTAGACCTAGATAATGTAAAGCAGAGTGCATCTGCCCTTAAAATAAATGTATTACAAGCAGGCTTAGAAAATTATATACATACTGCTCAGATAGATAAACCCAGCTATATTGACTTTCTTAAAAACATACTCGTAGATGAAATAGCTCATAGACAAAAAAAGAAAATGGCTTCATTACTCAAAAACGCACATTTGCCTACTGATTATGACCTAGATAAGTATGACTTTAAGCACTCTAACGGCATTGGCCGCCATGATTTAAATCAACTGAGGGAGTTAATGTGGATGGAGAATAGTTACAACCTAGTTCTGATGGGCCCTCCAGGTGTAGGAAAAACTTATCTCTCTGCCGGGTTGATACATGATGCTGCAAAAATGGGATACAAAGCATACTTTAAAACTATGGAAGAGATAGTAGAGATACTCAAACTAAAGGATATATCTGGAAGAGCATTAAATGGATATAAAAAACTGTTAAAAGCCGACTTAGTTGCCATTGACGACATTATGCTTTTCCCAATGAAAAAAAGCGATGCTATAAGTTTTTTTAATTTTATTAACGCACTGCATGGAATATGTTCAGTAATTATAACAACAAACAAATCACCAAAAGAATGGGCAGAAACATTAGAAGATGAAGTACTAGCTACTGCTTTGTTAGATAGACTTTTATTTAGGTGCGAAGTAATAAAATTGACTGGAACAAGTTACAGGATGGAAAACAGAAAAACAATATTTAATAACCCAACACCCACTGGGGATGCTTAATTACGAATAAGTGGGGAATGTTATTTACGAAAAAATGGGTATTTTTATTTGCTGATTACAATATGATAGGCGGAATATGGAAGGTTTGAATAATGCCTTGAAAAACAAGAAGAAGTAAATGAAAAAAACGAGGCTTATCCTGTTATTAATAATAACTTCATTACTTATTACACTTACCGCCAATGCCCAGCGACCGGGTATAATAACGAGGGCAAATATAATCCTGTCTGTTAAAGATAGTCTTACAAATGCCCCGCTGGAATTTGTGACAGCTGTCTTGTCAAAAATTGACAAGAACAAAAACAAGGAGATATTCACCTATGCAATATCAGATAGCTTGGGCGTGATAAAATTCAACAGTGTCCCGGTATCGGATTATGAGATATCATTGCAATATGTAGCGTATTTCATGAAATTGATACCCAATAT
>JBAXBT010000255.1:0-2149 GCA_037141875.1 Candidatus Riflemargulisbacteria bacterium | reverse complement strand
AAAAATATTAGACAAGTGGTTTATCCCCGGATCATAAAATGCTATTTAAAGTAATAAGTTTAATTGAAGATGAATATCCTGCTGATGGTGCTTTTGCAGACGTACCTTTATCTCACTATGCCAAAGACCAACATCAACTGGCTTTAGATAGAAACTATACCAAAGCTCAACTAGTTGTTCGCGCCCCTGTTTTTTTTCTTAATGATTCAGAAATCGATGCGCTTGGTCATCAGGAAATCAAAGATGCAATAGCTTATAGAGTAATAGACGGTCAGAATTCAACAAACAAGGAATCTGGAGGAACTTTCTATAACATTAATCATATAATAAAAACTGGACTATTGTCCTACTTATCTCAAATTTGTGGACATGAACAAAACCATGGTCAAGATCCAGGAGATATGGCAAAAGAAATCTTAATACGAAAAAGAATGCAAGATACCATTCAGAATCTTTTTGGAACAAAACTAACACTTACTGGAACCCAAATTGCTAAACTAGCAAATCATTTTTCAGACTTCTTTGTTAACTTACCAGTAATTCGTGCAGACCAACAGCTAATTGGAAATCATGTGCAAATTACTACAGACGAACTTCCAGGAGTAAGCCACATATATAAAAACATAAAAAGATGCTATGACATTGATAACGATTCTCAACTTGATGACTCACAACAAATACAACATAAAAGTCCTTTTTGGACAATAATATTACGCGCATATGAAATATTAAATGAAACTCCTGAGAATAACATTCTTCAACAGAAGTATACCCAATCCCCAGGAAAAATAGAAACGCCTACTCTTCGAGGACCACGTATGTTAGCTACAGAAACTCTTGACCAGGAACTTGAGGAAAGAGCACAAAAAATCGCTAACCTTGTATGCTCTAAATCATGCAATGAAACGACTGCTGAACTATTTATTAAAATATTAGATCCATATATTTCTCTACCTGAAGATGATACCCCAAGTTTCGATAGCACAGTACAAGACGCAATACCCATAGATGATGAGGGAGAACAGGAAAGCCCTGAACCACAAGAAGGAGAAACACCAGCACCAAAAGGCATACCTAAAACAGAAGGGATGCCAGACCCAATAGAGGAAACAAACCCACAAAATACACCAGGTGATGTCCCATCTCCAAAAGGAAGGTCATTGCAACAACCAGGAGATACTCCAGGATCAATAAAAGAAAAAACATCAGTACCTGATAGCATACCAACACCTCAGAGAAAAGATAACTCACAAAACACAACAGATGATGCTCCTCAACAACCAGGAGATACCTCAGGGCCAAAAGAAGGTAAAACACCATCCTCAGAAGGCATTCCAACACCTCAAGGGAAAGATAACCCACAAAATATAACAGGAAATACTCCCTCTCCCGAAGGCCCACTATCGCCACAACCAGGAGATAAACCAGAACAAAACAACCCCTCATCACAAACAACGACAAACAATGACAATGGGTATATTCCCCAACCATCAATGAAAATAGCACCTCCACTTAAAGAACCTTCCCCTCTAAACATAACTCCATCAACTCTAGACAGTATCGTTAGACAACTAGTTGGTAAATGTCGAAATATGAATAATGACCCTGAAGCGTACGAACAAACAGTAGGTGAGCTGATAGATATCCTAGCTGCTACAGGAAGCGAACAAATGGCTGGTATTCTTATTGAAAAAGCATTTTCTGAAATATATTGGGATTTAATGCATCGAGACTTATTTGATGTAAAAAAATTCCCAAATCTTCAGGATATAAGATTCCCAATATTAGTTAACAAATTATCTCCTTCCAGATTTGCTGAAACAGAACTAGATTTCTCTTTAATGAGCCATGGAATAATTATTCCTGGATTAACCACCGAAAGACATAAATCAATAACTGGGAAACAACATGCTTCTGGAAAAGGATACCCAAATCTTCATGTTTGGGTAGATATGTCTGGCTCTACTGAAAATCCGTTCGCAAAAGTATCTTCAACACGCGTAGGTCCTGGAAGAGCAGCCTTTAGCTGGTTAAAACTTAGACCAACAGTTACTGCCAGAATACTTATGTTTGACAACACGATTATCGATTCAGGAAACACCCGTAACGAAAAAACAATTTTTGATACACTCATGCAACATAAAGCTGG
>JBAXBT010000254.1:0-2153 GCA_037141875.1 Candidatus Riflemargulisbacteria bacterium | reverse complement strand
TCAGGTGTTTGCATGGCGATTATTGAATTAAATTAAATAACGCTTGTAATTTTTTAGAATCATTTTTACTGACATTTCTTGTTATGTAAAATTTAGAGGTATCGAATCTAACACTTTCGATTGAATTTAATTTCAATTTATTCAACAGCATGCTATCTAATTGAAATGTCATATCTAAATAAGAACCACCATACACAACTCTAGAAATAGCAGTTTGAGGAACTTTTAATTTTAGTATTTCTGCATTAGTTAGCCTTATTAAAAATTCACTATCTTTTGTTACAGTTAAAACGTTGCTTCCACAGTCATACATGATAAATAAGGACAATACGCTGTCATTTTTTATTAACGAACAACCAAATCCAACTGATATTTTTTCCATGCTTGTTGAAATATGATGTACTCCCGTAAATTTGTCGATTTCATTTTTTTCTATTTTTTGGCTGAAAGAATATACCGTATGGAATAATGCTGCAATAAATAAGACTTTTTTCATAACTCTAATTTTTTGATTGTTTAATTGAATAATCTGATTGTATTTTTCTGAGTATTGTTTTGTGTATATAAATATGACTTTCACCTTTAATTTGACTAGCCATCATCTATGAAAAAACGCTATCGGGGATACATGATGATAGTCTTGGATTTTTAGTGTAATCATCAATTTTTACACGAATATAATCATTCGTGTTTATTGTTGGTTTTGTTTCTTTTTTATTAGCTGTCTTGTTGCCAAAAACAAAACTTAAAATACCCGCTAATAATCCTATAGATAGTACGCCAATTATAAATGTTATTATGTTCATTTTTTGATTATTATCTAATATAGTAATTTATACTCCCCCATAACTACCCGACATCTGCAACCCCTGCATCCATGCGAGCACCCGACACTTTTTTATTTTGGTTAGCCAACAAGTCGATTAACTTACTATTATCCTTAATTAAGCGGCTTATGTCCGAACGCTGTTCATTTATTATTGCAAGGAGCATTTCGGTTTCTGATGTTTTTGTTGTGGGTGTCGGTTCAATTACTGAAACATTGTTTGACTTTTCAAACATATCCATTAATATTTCAGACTGTTTAGTGATATTTCTTTTCCCTTGCTCCCAACTTCTTATTGTTCCAACCCCAACTTTCACAATTTCAGCTAATTCTCGCTCGAAAGCAAAAGCAGATGCTGTTACGATCTGACGTGCGCAATTTTCTGGTTCATTATAGCAAAGCCTGGAAAATAAAATGGTACTGTCATTAAGTATAGCGAAGTTTACAGGGTCAGGCCACGGGGCATGTAAACACCAATCCGAACATTTAGCTAACAGATTATCACCCGTTGGCACATAGGGCAACCAGAACTTGTCCGCGAAGAAAATCGGTGACGATTCGCTATCGTCATGTCCAGATTCTTTTTGTCCATCAAATGGATCGGGCATTCCATTCCCTAGTTCTGAGTAATCCGACACTCGATACCATTCAGAACGATGAGCCTTGCAACGAGGTAGTCTATCAGCCAAGTAGCCGGCGATCTCGTTTACTGCGCACCAAATGTATTTCTCTCCATAACTAGCAATTGCAGATCTTGCACCATGTGTAGCTGGGCGATAACGCCGAATAATGGCAACATCGGCACCAAGAATCTCGCCTTCTTTACCGCAATTCGGGATACCGATGAATACATCAGAGCACCAACCTAAGGCTTTTACATATGCCCATACAAGACCATCCCTGAGTTCCACTGGCGTAAGTGTTGTGCGACCGATAAGCGATCCATAGTGCTTCAATAGTGTTGCTGCTTCGAGTGTGTAAGTTGGCGGTACTGGAGATCGGTCTTGAACGGCATCATGTATTTCGGATATCAATTTTTCGGGAACTCCTTCGACCTCATTTTGCACATCTTTTATTTCCTTATCGGAAATTTTCTCGCCGGCTTCATCCTTCTCTGGAAATGAAGCAGATACTTTATTGAGTCCGCCTCCAATAATCTTTAGCAAGGAACTCCAATCATCTCTCTTGCGTCTAGCTTCCGCTACAGCCGCAGCAATTACATCGATCCTTGTCTGTACATTTGTGTCTATCGGAATTTTGCCATTTATGAAGGCATCTATCAGTGATTGAGGTACTCTCTCTTCCAGGAGGGATTCCACGCAGCTCT
>JBAXBT010000253.1:0-2160 GCA_037141875.1 Candidatus Riflemargulisbacteria bacterium | reverse complement strand
TATTGAATACAACCAACAACACAAAACACAACTTAACAACTCAACAGCAGAGAACTACCCTCTTTGCCAATCTTGCTTTCTTAAATGGCACTGCGCTGGAGGATGTAAAGTTGAAAATTACTTAGAAAACCAAAACATTATGTTGCCTAATATAAATAGCTGTAAAGCAAAACAAACTTTTGTTGAGGAATATTTTACAAAAATCGGACACCTGATACTATAAATAAAAAGCCCACTCTATGAAGAGCGGGCTTTTATCTTTAATTTACATCAATTCTAAGATTTAAGCTTAAGGTCTAGCTGTCCCATTATCATTTGGATCTTGTTGATGTGTGGGATGTGTGGCTAATGGAAAATTCCAATCACTGACGTCTAAAGAATAATCAAGTGTAATCCCTAAATCACTTCTATCAACAGTACCAAGTAAATGTAATGCTCTATAAGAATTTGGAGACGTAGTAGCATAATTAGAACCATAAGATCTATCAATTGCACGAAGTTCTCCTGTATCAAATACTGTGTACTGAACATAATAATCTGAACCAGTATGTCCAATAAAAGTTAAATCCCTATTTAATAGAGAACTAAGAGCTGCAGTAAAATCGTTTGCCATAAGACCGTTATTATTTGCTAAATAACTGCTTAATTCGGAACTATGGCCTACAGCTGAAAGTAGTGAATTATTTACGCCTTGAGCAATTAAAGCAACCCTCATAATATTAGTATAATATTCTCCAGTATCTGATCCAGCAGTTGTATCAAATCCAATAAGTCCAGTTAACATGGCGTTAGATAATTGCCCTTGAATCTCTGGACCTGAAACTTGAAACAAATTCTCAGATGCTATAGCTATCCAATCGATGTTAATAGGACGAGAAGCCGATCCGAAAATTACTAATGAACCACCTCTATCCATATTTTGACTAACTGCGAAAATTACTGCTTCTGCTTGTAATCTTCCTAAAGCATTCGCTGAATCATTTATTAATCCTCTGGTAGCTGCTAAGAGAGCTTCTCGCAAATAAGCCTGTACCTTCGCATCCCCAGTAAGAGCTTGAGCCTTTAGTGAATTAAAGAATACATCTGCGTCAACGTTTGTTATCTTAGTTAATAAAGAATTCAATGTTGTAAAGTTACTAGCTGTTGTTACAGAAATCATTGCTAATGATAGTTGTGCAAATCCTTCTTGATTCCAATTATTAGTAAAAGCATTGGAAATAAGGTTAGACATATTAGCCGATGTTGGATTATTTACTAACATTGTAGAGAACCTGGTTACGAAATCTGTATTACCCGGATATTGATTTAAACAAAGAACCAAGGCATCAGCAACAGATTGTGCACCTGCTCCATTTGCATTTAATAAAGAAACAGTAATTGCCATTATGTTGGTCCAAGAATAAGAGTTTAATCCAGTAGTTTCAAGTAAAGCTGCAAGTGAAGTAGTTCCCATCGCTACCATAACATCATCTAGCGTACTACTAAGATTAAGTTTATCAATAAAACTATCCTTCAGACTAGTTGAAGCTAAATTCATTAAAATATTGCCTTTTATAGCATTACTAATATTGGCGCTAGCAGCAATTGAAACTAACATATAACCTTGTAGATCTGAACTTCCAATATTATTAATTAATACCGCCGCTAATCCAGCGCCACTGGCACCATTCTTAGAATAATGGGCTACTGCTGCTATTAAATTATCAAAATTACTCTGTGAAGATGTTCTTACTGCTGTTAAAAACTGTTGTTTTAAGTCTACAGACAAAGCAGGAACTCCCATTAATAAGAGTTCAACCGCACCATCATTTCCTAATGCTCCAACAGCGGTCTGGAAAATTAAAATCTGTGAAGCGTCTGATAACCCTACTGTCTGAGCAAGTTTTCTTACATTATCTACACCCATAGCAGTCATAACTGTACTTAAGCTTTTACCAGCTATGTTAGTGTTTGCCAAAATAGTTATTAAAGCATTAGTAGACTCAGGACTTAGATTTAATGCCAATATCCCTAATTCACTTGCTGATAGTTGATTTTTGGCAAATGTCATAATGATAGAATCAAAGTTATCAGTGCTACTAATCAATCCAGCAACTTGAGTTCCTGTCATTTTCCCTAATGTAAATGCTAAATTATTTAAGCCAGCACCATTATGACTTG